>JAEORX010000089.1 GCA_016840685.1 Candidatus Thorarchaeota archaeon | reverse complement strand
AACGGTATGAACATGGTCGCCAGAAAAGGGGAGAAGACAAAGCTCTCTAAGGGCGATTTGATTGTCTTTATGATTGCGGCTGTGGGTGGATAAAGAAGAAAAATGAGGGTGAAACCACCCTCGTTCAGTCTTCAGGGAAATAGTCTGGTTCTAGAATCTCAGGGTCCACAATGCCTGCTGAAACAGCCATTAGTTCAGCAAGGTCCAGTACTCTGATGTCCAAATCAGCCTCATACATTCCGTGAGTCAGATTCATCTCGCATGCTGGACATATAGTGGTCATCAGCTCAGCATCAGTCTTTACAAAGTCACGTATACGTTCGTCAGATACTGTCTGAGAATGGTCAGGATACATGATTTTGCAACCTCCACCCCCACCACAACAGAAGGCTTGCTCACGGTTTCTTGACATCTCAATGAACTCCACTCCAGGAATAGCTGCCAGCACGTGGCGTGGTGGGTCATAGATGTCCCGATAGCGTCCAATCTCGCAAGGATCGTGATATGAGACCTTTTTGTTGATCGGTTTGAATTTCAGTTTCTTCTTGACAACAATCTCTTCCAAGACTTCACTTGTGTGTCGCACTCGAATTGGAAATTTGTCGATTCCAAGCAGACGCGGATATTCTTCATCAAAGGCTCTGAAACAGCTGGGGCAGGGTGTGATAATCTCTTTAACCCCTCGGGCTTGAAGTTTCTTCAGAAATGTCTTAGCATATTCCTTTGCATTCTTCATCTTCCCTGTTATCCAGTAAGGAGTGCCACAACAGGTTTGTTCGTCCCCAAGAAAGTTCAAATCATAGCCAGCCTTTTGCAGGAGTCGGACAAGTATGTTGGTCTTCTCCTTGAAACGATGACTCGCAAGACATCCTGGATAGAACAGCGTACCAGAGTCCTTTTTGAACTCGAGTCCTTCCGACCACTTGGTATGGACTTCAGGAGTGTCTGCGAAGATATTACCTGATGATGTTACAGTATCAGCCATGTTCGTACCAGCTTCAGGAATCTTGATACCATGGTCGACAAAGTCCTGACGCATTGCCTTTGTGATTTCTATAACATCAATTTGAGCCGCCTTCTTGCATTCCTCTCTGCACCTACCGCACATGAAGCAGCCAAATATCCTCTCAGCCAAGTCCTCTGAATACTCCAATTTACCTTCAAGAATAGCACGTGCAATTGCCATTCTACCTCTAGCTGTTGAGGACTCCCAGTGTTGAGTAAAAATTTCTGGGCATCTGTCATTGAAATCAAAACCACGACATATCTCACATCTTCCGCAGGCGTAGATCATGTCCTTGTACTCTTCGATTCTCATCGCAATTCCTCCTCTGGAATAAAGATGCCACGTTGCAGGATATTCTTAGGATCAAGTGTCTTCTTCAACGTCTTTAACAATCGATAGTAACCAGTGTTTCGTTCAGCTACAAACCTGCGAAGTCCATCTCTACCACCTATGCCATAGGGAACAACCGGTCCACTCAGAGTTATCTCATCAATCTCATCAGCCATCCGCACGAGCTCTTTCCACTCTTCTGGTTCTCTGTAGTTGGTCACCATGAATGCAAGCCAGTCTCTGGGCAAAATCTGTCCACCGAATCCAGCCTTGGTATACCCCCTCTTCTCAATGACCTCTTCTCTCCAGACCTTGTATAGGAATTTGATATCATCAATTCGAAGGGAACCAGAACCGAAGAAATGCCAGACACCTGTGGTGAATAGGTCAGTGAGACCTGTGAGTATTCGTCCGAAATAGTCGTCAGCTGGAGCCCGGTCTCCAATTTCACCACCAAGCTCCTTGATTTTTTCGATTATCTTCTTCTTTCGATGGTCGACAATCTCTTGTTCATAGCCAAAGACATCCATCATCAGGAAGAACACTTCAGGTGCAGTGGGAGCCACCCAGAGGTATATTCCCTGCATATACTCGTCACCCACATGCTTGTTGATAAAATGACCAAACTCAATGACATCATCAAGAGTCTTCATAGTGGTTGTAAAACGTTCAGATACCTCTGTAGCAGGCCGAATCCGCAAAGTGAGCTCTGTGCAAACTCCCAGGATCCCTTCAGCACCAATGAACAGCCCTGCAAGGTCAGGTCCCAAACACTGACGTTTAAATTTCCCAGCACTTGGCCAAGCAGCAGAACCTGTTTCTATAACATCTCCATTTGGTAGGACCATCTCAAGAGTGATGATGTCTTGATTGCCATGGAATCCAAATTTGGCGGTTGAGTGGGGACCACCTCCTGCCTTCATCACTGACCCACCAATGGTCATGGCTGGACCTCCAGCTTCGCTGCAGAGATAGGTCAAACCTTGTTTTCGCAGTTCATGGTCAAGTTTAGCCCATGTACAATTAGGTTGTACTGTTGCAACGAGGTCTCGTTCATTAATCTCTATGATCCTGTTCATTCTACCTAGGTCAAGCATTATTCCAGGTTCTTGAGGCAGGTATGCATCCCAGTGTGATGTACCGCCACCACGTATGTAAATGGGTATATTCTGATCATTGGCTATCTTCAGAATTGCCTGGATCTCTTCACGAGTTTCAGGCATAACGACATGCGTTGGCTTCTTCATCTCTGCAGGACTTAGATCACGACTATACGGAATCAGGTCAAAGTCTCTGTCTGTGACTCGATTCTTGCCAACGACACCTTGCAGAAGAGATGTGACTTTCTTGATGTCGACCATCATTATACTCTCCAATGACACAGAAACTGGTCCATCCAGACCTATGTCAAGCTGCCATCACAGTACTCACCGATTAATTAAAGACTGCGGTTCCAACTCAATTTAAGAAGAGATTATGAAAACTCCAGTTAAGGGATGTTTCATGAAGCCAAGAGAGAGAGTTCAGGCAACAATGAATCATGAGGAGCCAGACCGTGTCCCACTTGACTATTGGACCACTCCTCAGGCGTATGAGAACTTGAGAGACTACCTTGGTATCACTGCTCCTGAAACACAGGATTGGGGCATAATGGCTTCCTGGAAGACCTCAGAGGAATTATTGAAACGACTCAACATAGACTTCAGACGAGTCTACATGAATCAAGCTGCTGGTTTCTCACCAAAGCCTCTGCCAGATGGTTCCATTGAAACGGAGTTCAAATGCGGCATGAAGCTGATTGGCGGGTATTACGAGGTCACCTATTATCCGTGGGCTGAGTTTACAGAGGTTGAACAGGTAGAGGAGTTCGAGTGGATCGATCCGGACGACCCATCACGAATGGAAGGTGTACGAGAGTGGGCTCGACATCTGCACGATGAGACGGATTATGCAGTTGTTGGCATGGTCGGGGGACCATGGGGAGTCTTCGAGGTCGTCGCTCATTATATGAGGGGATTTGACAAGTTCCTGATTGACCTTCTGAGAAGACCAGAGCTTGCTGAAGCTATGATGGAAAAGAGCATGCATCTTGCGCTCGAGATGAACCGAGTCCTGCTAGATGAGGTGGGAGAATACCTTGACATCGTACAGGTTGGGGACGACCTGGGGCACCAAGATGGACTATTAATCAGTCCAAGAATCTATAGGAAACTAGTGAAGCACAGACACAAGAAAATCTACAGCGATATCCATAGGCGTGCACCCCATGTTAAAATCCTCTATCACTCCTGTGGAGCAATCGAACCAATGATACAGGACCTTATCGAGGTGGACGTTGACATACTAAACCCCATCCAACCATTGGCTAAGGGAATGGACTCGGAAGAATTGAAGAGAAAATATGGAGATAGACTTACCTTCCATGGGGGAATCGACCTGCAACGCGCAATGTCAGCTCAAGGAACTCTTGAAGATGTTCGGAAAGAGGTCGACACTCGGATTGATGCGCTGGCACATGGTGGAGGATACATTCTGGCACCTGCACACAACATCCAACCTGAGTCTTCACCTGAGCAAATACTGGAGCTCTATGACTATGCCACGAAGAGAGGAGTGTATCCCTTAGAGTGAATCAGGGAATAGGTCGCTCTTTATGAAGCTCATGAGGGTCCTCTCCCTCATCCAATTTGCCAGCCCACCAATCGTCCGTGGCAACAACCTGCTCTGCGTGCGAAAGGACTTCTTCTATCCGACTGGCTGGGATCACCACGACTCCATCGCCATCACCAAAAACAAGGTCACCGGGATTGACTGACACCCCACCGCAGACGATTGGTTTCTGTACAGACTCCATGTCTAGACGACCTCTCATGGTCCCAGGATGTCTACCACGAGCAAATACTACAAAGTTCATCCCATCGATGTCATGAATGTCCCGGGAAGTACCATCCACTACTGCACCTCGAACACCCTTTGGGATCCCAATCCTTGTCAGAATCTGACCCCAAGCTGAACAGTCAGTGGCATCGGCCATATCAATGACGATGAGGTCTCCATCGGTAGCTTCTGTTGCCAGACTCATGAAAACATCCAGCTGTTTTTCATCATAGGGTCTATTTGCTGGTGCTCGTCTGAGTCTTCCAGTTCTAGCAAATCCAGCCATCCGTTTGTTCTGAGTGAGGGGAATGATGCCTTTATCCATGCATACTTTCTCAAGACCTAGCTCGTCTGCGGCATCAGACAGAGCTGCTACGTAGAGCTTCATTGTCCGCTCAAGAATGGCATTCCTTTCAATTGACATCATCTTCACGATCCAATATGAGTTGGGGTGATAGAATTGAAACCTGTCTTAAAACTCCTCTGAGTGTACGATTTGAATTTGTTAAATTTGGGTGGTCCATTCGATAGACTATATAACTTGGGAATATCCCTCGTAACCAAACCTGGTGATACTCATGCTTGCTGCTAGAAACATAGATGTCCCTGCGAGTGAGATCCGTAAAATCTACAATAAGATCATCGGAAGAAAGGATGTCTTTGACCTCACTGTTGGAATCCCTGATTTTGATACTCCTGAGCATATCAAAGATGCTGCCAAGAAAGCCATCGATGAAGGTTTCACAACCTATACGCACAATGCGGGATATATCGATGTCAGAGAGGCTCTTGCACAGAAACTCAAACGAGACAACAATATTGATGCAAATCCTGTGAATGAGCTAATTTGCACGGCAGGGGGAATGGGAGCACTAGTGCTAGCAAATATGATTCTCATAGACCCAGGTGATGAAGTAATATATCCTGATCCGGGATTTGTGAGTCATTATGCTCATATCAAACTCGCGGATGGTGTCCCGGTCTCCATTCAGCTAAAGAAAGAGAATGGCTTTGGTCTGCTAGCTGAAGATATTGAGAAGAAAATCACCTCAAAGACGAAGGCATTAGTGCTTAACTCTCCGAACAATCCCACAGGTGGAGTGACATCTAATAAGGAACTCAAGAAGATAGCTGATCTGTGCATTGAGAAGGACATCTATGTGATAGCTGACGAGGCGTATGAGAAGTTCAGATATGATACAGAAAATCCACTCTTCATTGGATCACTCCCAGATATGAAAGAGAGAACAATCTCAATATTCTCCCTTTCAAAGACATATGCAATGACAGGGTGGCGAATAGCTGTTGCTACTGGATCGAGCGAACTTGTTGGTGCTATGACCAAGTTACAGGAACATCTGATTGCCATGCCAACTTCAATCGCACAGAAGGCGGCAGGTGCTGCAGCCGTGGGTCCTCAAGACTGCGTGGATGAAATGCTACGCACATTTCGAAAACGAAGGGATCTGATTACAAAGGGACTCAATGATATTGAAGGTGTTGAGATAGACCCTCCTGGAGGAGCGTTCTATGCATTTCCTGATGTTTCAGCTTACGGCATCAAATCATATGACCTTGTACATAGACTACTAGAGGAAACGAAAGTTGTAACAATCCATGGTACTGCGTTTGGACAGTATGGAGAGGGATTCCTAAGACTCTGCTATGCAGTGTCGACAGACAAAATCAACGAGGCTCTGAGTAGGTTGGATATCTATCTACCCAAATTGCTACATTAATCGGGTCAGATGCGAAAAGTAATGAATAGAAAAAACTGTAGTGTGAGAGATGACATCCCGGAGTATGCGACTCAAGCAGAGGATGCTTGAATCTGAGCCCACAATCTCATCGGAGAGAGCAGTTCTTTTCACGAAATATATGAAAGAACATTGGTCTGAGCCTGTGAAGCTGCGACTTGCTGGTGCCTTTGCACATGTCCTTGATAATATGACCATCAGAATAGAACCCGAGGAACTCATCGTTGGTAATATGGGACCAACTCCACGTTCCTGTCAGGTATTCCCGGAGTATAGCTGGAAATGGATAGAAGAAGAGCTTGACAGGTTTGGCAAGAGACGGACTGAACGGTTTGCAATCAGCGAGGGCGACAAAGAGAAACTCCGTGAGGTCTTCAAGTTCTGGGAGGGGAAAAGCACAGCTGAGATTGCTGGGACTATGATGCCAGAGGAGTCAATCAAGGCATCAAAGGCGGGTCTGTTCACAATAGGTGCACCAGGAACTGGAATCGGACATGTCATTGTTGACTACGAGAATGTACTGAGAAATGGGCTCCTGAGAATCCTTGATGACCTGAATGAGAAAGAAGGTGAATACTACGAATCTGTCCGTACAGAACTAACCGCTGTGTTAAGATTCGCAGAACGATTCTCTCATCTTGCATCAGAGCTAGCTGAGAAAGAGGTAGATGAACTTCGGAGAAATGAACTTTCAGAAATAGCAAGAATCTGCAAGAAGGTGCCTGCAGAGCCTGCTGAATCATTCCACGAGGCGTTGCAGTCATTTTGGTTCATCCACCTGTTAATCCAGACAGAGTCTAATGGTCATTCCATGTCCACTGGTAGGTTTGACCAATACATGTTTCCCTTCTATCAGAGAGAAAAACAGAAACATGGGATCGATGAGGAGAAAGCACTTGAACTCTTGGAGATGCTCTGGGTAAAACTAACCTCCCTAATCAAGATTAGAAATGAATACTACAGTGTCGCATTCGCAGGTCATCCGATGTTCCAGAATATGACTATCGGTGGTCAGAACGTTGATGGATCAGATGCCTCGAATGATCTCACGCGTCTCATTCTAAAGGCTACAGCAAGCATAAGAGTGACCCAACCAAGTGTTTCCTTTCGATGGCATAAAAAAACACCAAAGGATCTCAAACTTCAGGTGGTTGATGTCATATCGAAGGGTCTTGGGATGCCGGGTCTCTTCAATGATGATGCAATAATGCCAATGATGATTGAAAAGGGGACAAATCCCGCAGAGGCTTACAACTATGGCATTCTAGGGTGTGTTGAACCCATCATTGGTGGAAAATCGGACCCGCGTCAGAACATAGGATATGTCAACCTGCCAAAGATATTGGAGGTCACCCTAAACAATGGGAGAGACCCAAAGACTGGTGAGCTGATCGGTAGGGAAACAGGAGATCCACGTTCCTTCAGATCCTTTGAAGACCTCTGGTTGGCATATGAGGAGCAGATTGACTACACAATAGATTTGCTCACCCGAGCCGACAGAGTTGCAGCAGAAATCCTAGCGGAGAACACTCCCACTCCATTTATCTCATCGCTCCTTGAAGGATGCAATGAATCTGGAAAAACAATGCAAGAGGGTGGAGCAATCTACAACTCCGGAGGGATAATGGGAGTTGGCATTGCCATCGTGGCAGACTCCCTCGAGATACTTCGGAAATTCATATTCGAGAATCAAGAGATGTCAATGGACGAGATACTCACTATTCTAGCAGACAATTATGAGGGTCATGAGGAACTTAGAATAAGACTGGAAAATGACCCCTCTAAATATGGTAATGATATCGAGAGAGTTGACTTACTTGCTAGAGATACGGGGAGAGCATTCTGTAACTCGATTCAGAGCAGGATGACAACCAGGGGTGGTCCCTATCATGGGGCACTCTTTTCGGTGTCAATGTATATCCCGCAAGGGGAGGTCCTTGGAGCGACACCTGATGGCAGAAAAGCTGGATACATGATTTCAGACGGTGTTTCACCAACTCAGAACAGAGATGTGAATGGTCCAACAGCAGCGATGAAGTCAGTAGCGAGACTTGATCACTCGCTGTGTTATAATGGCACTCTCTACAACATGAAGTTCACACCTGACTTTTTCAAGACTGAGTCTAGAAGAGAGAAGTTCATTGGCATGGTTGACGCCTATTTTGAACTAGGCGGATTTCATGTGCAATACAATGTAGTTTCTCGGGAAACACTCGAAGACGCAAAAGTGAATCCTCTTAGACACAGAGACCTCATTGTACGTGTGGCAGGTTATAGTGCATACTTCATCGAGCTTGACCCCTTTGTTCAAGATGAAGTGATAGCCCGCACCGAATTTTCCTGATAGTAGACCTTACGACAGATTTAACATTTCCATGCGAGATTGTATCTTTGTTAAACCTCTATTGTGGTGTGACTAATGAGTTACGATGTGGTTACCTTTGGAGAAGTGATGCTTCGACTTTCTCCCCCAGACTTCAAGAGATTTGAGCAAACTGAGAGTTTCAATGCTAACGCAGGTGGAGCAGAGATGAATGTCGCCGTAGCCTGTGCACGATTAGGACTGAGTTCCGCCTATGTGACGAAGTTGGGTGACAACTCTATCGGGCATTTCATTCGAAATAAGGCACGCGAGCATGGTGTTGATACATCACATATCCTCTGGGATGCAAGCAGTAGGTGTGGCGTCTATTTCGTGGAATTTGGAGCCGCACCCCGAACAAATCGAGTCATCTACGACCGCAAAGAGTCGGCAATAAGCAAGATAAAACCTGGTGAGGTTGACTGGAAAAAAATCTTGAAAGGTACAAAGCTGTTTCACACAAGTGGAATCACACCAGCACTGAGTTCAAGTTGTGCAGAAGTTACAGATGAAGCACTCAAGACATGCAAAGATCTGGGTGTCAAGGTGTCCTATGATGTGAATTATAGAGGAAAATTATGGACACCAAAAGAAGCTCAGAAGTTCACCGAACCAGCATCAGAGTATATAGACATTCTAATCACAACTGAGGAAGATACCAAGGTTGTCTATGGGATTGAAGGAAAAGACTACGAAGAAGTTGCAGCAAAGTTGATTGATAAGTTCGGATTCGAGGTGGTGGTCATCACCCTGAGAGAAACCCCATCAGTCTGGTTCAATAAGTGGTCTGTGTTTGCATTTTCTAATGGGAAAGTATACAAGAGTCCAGTCTATGATGTCGAGATAGTAGATCGGTTAGGTGGGGGAGATTCGTGCAGCGCAGGTTTCATCTATGGATATCTAGAGTTAAAGGATATTCAGAAGGCAGTTGATTTTGGTGCAGCCTTCTCAGCTTTGAAGCACTCAGTTCCTGGAGACCTTGCATTTGTCTACAAGTCAGAAGTTGAAGAGCTAATCAAGGGACGCCAGCGAGGATTGCGTATCGAGAGGTGAGTAACATGTGGTCAAAGGAAAAAGCAATGAAACTAATTCATGATACAGCACTTATCCCAATAATCCGCGTTGAATCAGCTGACATAGCTTTCAAGGTAGCAGATGCATTTCTGGATGGTGGGATTAACATAATAGAAGTGACCATGAGTGTTCCGGGCGCAATTGATGTTGTAAAACAGCTCATTGATAATTATGGAGAGAAGGTCCTAATTGGAACAGGAACGGTGGTTGATGGTAAGATGGCAGAAGCAGTCATCAAAGCAGGAAGTAATTTTGTTGTGAGTCCAAACTATTCCCAGAATTTGATTGAAACTGCAAACAGATACTCAATTCCGATAATTCCTGGAGCCCTAACTCCAACTGAGATATTCAACGCTTACTCAATGGGCGCAGATGCAGTGAAGGTCTTTCCTTGTGGCAATGTAGGAGGTGCAGAGTATCTAAAGGCAGTCAGAGCCCCACTGCCGCATATACCTCTTGTTCCAACAGGAGGAGTTGATTTAGAAACCGCAGGACCTCTTCTTTCCGCAGGAGCCTATGCTCTTGGAGTGGGCAGCGCAATTACAGATAAGAAAGCAATCAATGAAGGAAGGTATGAAGTAATTTCTGAGAATGTCAGGAGATTTCTTGATATTGTGAAAAAATATAGGAGCTAGACCGTCTTTTTGAAGATGACAATCATGTGAGTTCCACCATCAATTGCTCCGGGTTCTTTACAGAAATCGAGTTCCCACTTCAGAAACATCTGCCATTTCTCAGAATCTTTCATAAGCTCAGTGAGATATTCCTCATTGTAGTGACCTGTTGATAGAAAGTTAGCTGCTGATGCATCGAGAATCTCTACTGGATGCTTTGACAAAATTGCTAGATATTCGCTCCAGCGAAACATGTGACATTGATGAGTGCCTTGATCCGCTAGCTTACCTAGGATGTCTCCAGTCTGAGTGAGTTCATCAAACTGCTCTAGACCTATCTCCTTTGCCATCTCAAAGACAAGCTGGATGAGATGATGATAAGTGCCAAGACAAGACATCACACTTGTCAGAATGATTCCCCCTAGTTTTGTGACTCGAATCACCTCATCTAATGCTGTGTCGACAAACTCAAGGACATAGCTTAATGGACCACCAAAAACTACAGTCGAATCAAATGTGTTGTCTGGTATTCCTTTCAAGTCGAGGATGTCAAGTTTCTTTCGCCACTCTATGCTATCCTCAAAGCCTGCCTCACCAACCTTTTCCTCATTCAGCTTAAGCTGTGCATTTGATATATCAACTAATGAGATTCTAGCTCCGAGCCTAGCCAATTCGATAGTGAACTTACCAGGTCCTGGTCCAATCTCAAGTACTTTGTTACCCTTCTTGATGTATTTCTTGAGAAAGTGCTGGTGAATATGAAACTGTACTTTGCCACTTGGAGTGTTGTCTAGTCGCTCCCATTCGAGTAAAGGATCTCTTTCAAAATGGGTTTCAATGATTTTTGGATCATACTTTCTCATGACTTGTCACTCCACTCCATTCTTTTTTGAGAAGGTAAGATTATACTAAAAGAATATGGTCAACTCAAGTTGTCTGCAGAAAAACAAGAGGAGAAACAACTAAATCTAGGCCGTAATCAAAACAGGGACATAGGAGTAAATAGAGATGACTCAAGATTTACTGGAACTAATGCGAGAAAGAATCGCAATAGGACTTGAACGCGAGAAGACCAAGGAAGCTATTGAGGGGTGGGAACGAAAAGCACACCTCAAGCTGAAAGAAGGTTCAGAGTATCATTTCATTGTTAAGGATAACACCATCACTGTTCATGAAGGTCCAATTGAGGAGCCAGATATGAGTATTCAGAGCGATGAGGAAACAATTCGCAAACTATTCCTTGAAGAGATGAGTGCAGCCTCTGCTCTCCTGAAGCGAAAACTGAAGGTCAAAGGATCAGCCTCCGACTTGATGAAGATTAGACATATCTTCTAGTCTTGCCTACAATTGGAGGGCGGAGAGTGGACAAGGAGATTCTGAAAGAACTATCAGATATCGTTGGCGAGGAGTACACTTCTACAAGAAAAGATGTACTTCTGAGCTATTCCGCCTCAGCATCAATGGGGTATGACTCTGTGCTTCCTGCTGCTGTTGTACGACCAGGAACGACAGAAGAGGTCGCGAGGGTTCTCAAAGTGGCCAACAACAGTAAGATACCTGTAACGCCAAGATCTGGTGGATCAAGTCTTCAGGGAGAAGTTCTTCCTCAACCAGGAGGAATAGTCATTGAGCTAATGCGACTCAATACGATAAAGCTATTCAAAGATTTGAGATCTGTCACCGTTGGTGCTGGTGTTACTTTTGGGGCTCTTGATAAATATCTGAACAAACATGACTTATGGGTTCCAGTCTATCCAGGCTCCTCTCTGGTTGCCACTTTCGCAGGCAATGTGGCTGTGAATGGAGCTGGTTTTGGCTCTGGCGTGTTCGGGTGCATCGCTGAGCTTGTCTTGGGACTTGAGGTTGTCCTACCAGATGGTACTATCAT
>JAEORX010000088.1 GCA_016840685.1 Candidatus Thorarchaeota archaeon | reverse complement strand
TAACTGAGGTGGCGCCGCGAATGCCAGAGGCTTGGGATTTTTTGGGGATGGCATTGAGCGCCCAGGGGAAGCATGATGCTGCTGCTGCTGTAAAGGTTCATGCACGGAGCTTGCGGGTATAGAGAGGACTGCCCACAAGTCAGAATGTGAGTATCGAGAATCCGGCCTCAACGAACTTCAATAGATTACTATGACCCTTTAGCTCACCTTTCAGCGGAACTCCGAGCTTGTCTGCTGCTTCAGTGGCTGAGAAAGTGGTTGTGCAGGCTTTGCAGGCATGGTCAATGATGCCAAGCTTCATCGCATTATCAAAGATAGGCAGTTTGATGGTCCCATCTGCTATTCCAATCAGTAATCTTGGAGAAGCACACTCCAAAACAGCTACGACTTCGTGACCCTTCTCATGAAAATTCACTGCGTTTAGAAGCAGGTGATACAGTTGCATCTTATTATCGTCGGTTGCTAGGAACACGTATTTCATGATAATCCCTAAGGAAAAAGGAACCAACTGGATAATGAGGGTTACTGAAAATTGGTGGTGCGGAGGGCGAGATTCGAACTCGCGAATTTCAGGGTATTAAAATTCTAGTCACATTCATGGATGATGATGTTATAGACAAATCGCACTGGTAAGTTCAATGGAAGGTCACTAATCTTGACAATCTGATATGGATATGTCATCACTGTTAGTGTAATACAGCTTTCACCGGGATGAATTTCATCAACATAGACCACATAATTCGTGCTAGTCATGATAATCCGTGTTATATTTGTCAAATATCCACTTGAACCACGTTCACCTTGAAACACAGCAATAAGCATCTCTGAAGTAAAGTTGACAGTTGGTACTTCTGGAATGGGGGAATGCCCACTATACAAATCTGACCAAAGATTTTCCCAAGTTATTGCATCACTAATAGTGAAGTTGGCTCTTGCTTCATAGTCATAACCATAACCGGGGTCAATTACCTCAAATTGAACTTCAGTACCAAAAAGGAGGGCTAGATTAGGTCCAGATAATAGTAAAAGAGAGGTTGCCAAAGAAATGCAAATTGCAATTCCTGCAAGAGCTTTGGTTGAAGTCTTCACGATATGATACCCTCTAATTCATACAGTATAAGTTCTGAAGCCATATAGCAATGATGATTAGAAAAGAAAATGGTGCGGAGGGCGAGATTCGAACTCGCGAACTTCTACAAGATTCATTCAGTTTTCAGCTAGTCTTCATTCTCTAGAGCTTTCTTTTCTTCTTCAAATGGGTCCCAGTCATCTTTTCGCCTTGGTTGACGCCATTTCCACCATGAGAGATTCAACCTCATACCAAACCATGGAGAAATGACTTCTGGGCCTTCAATCTTCCACATAATGATCAGACCTACTATGAATTGTATAGGAACGGGATAAACGATAACGAATTCCCCGAACAAACCAGTGAGATAGAGAACAATTACCGTAGGCAGAATGAGACTCAGTAGACCAAGTATGAGCACACTGTTCTTTGAAGACTTGGCTTGGTAGTACCGGACTATACAGATAGCATAGAGAATATTGAGTAGGGTCAATGGAAGAAAGATGATGGGATTAACGAGAATCATTATGAGAGCTATTGGCATACCTATTTCATCAGCGAAAAATCCGAAGGGAAAGATGAGTGAAGTAAAGAACATGATGACTGCTATGACTCCAGGACGCACACCGTAGAGCTCCATCTCTGTGGAGTATTCATCAGTACTCATTACAGACCTCAACCAAATTGATGAGATTCACCCAAGATAAGCACTTTGAAAGTAAAATGATTGTATGTGACTTGTTGGGTCGGAATATCCATGTTGACAAGATATGTACCGTAATTTTGGCTGAAGCTATTATTAGCTCAAATCAAACAGAAAACAGATTCTTCAAATTTTCAATGAAGTCACAAAGCTATGTCATGAGAACCTCGTTCGGTTCATGAAATTATCACTATAGTACAAACAAAAGGATAGTGCGGAGGGCGAGATTAGAACTTGCGAACTTCCAAGAAATGTGATCTTAGTTGATAATGAAGCTCTGGTGTCCTATTAAGGCGTTTTCTGAAAATATCACTTATTTGTGATTATTTCATACCATTTCTGAGTTTCATACTGCGTTCATAGTAATCTCTCTTTGTTCCAGTTCCTATCTTCCACAAAGCAATATTATCAGGTATGACTTCAAAAGCTCTCTCTACTTCTTTCTTCGAGTCTTCTAGTCTATTTTTCTTATTCAGTATTTCAGCTCTTAGAACTCTGGCTATAAACAGGTACCACTTTGTTTCCTCATTCAAGTTCATGGACACGAGACGAGAGATATTCTCTTCCACCATCTCAAGTGCGGTATCAAACTTCTTTTGCTTTATATAATGCTCCACTAGATGATTAGTATGAGCACACGCAGCCTCCAACTTGCCGTCCTTCCTATATCCCTCTATGAATAGTATCAATTCAGCCTCCTTGGTGTCAATATCATCCAGCTCCAGTTCTTCGTTAAAAATAGCCTTCAACATCATCTTGAACTCATCCATATTTTCGATGGTGTATTCTCCTAGTAATCCCTCATTTAAGGCATCAACCACTGCTTCTGCGTCATAGTCCTCGTTTAGATTGAATTCACCTTTGTAGACTAGGGCTTTATTCTCTCCGCAGGTCCTAAGAGATATCTTCATCCCCTTTCCAGCCTGTCTGGCCTCGACTCGACATTGCGGCTTTTCATCTCCCCAACCATAGGCTCCAAGTCGTTCGCGTACGTCATTAAGTTCCTCATCATAGTTGTAGACGTTGTTTCTTGATGCGCCCATCATCTCCAAGGCCTCTTCAAGTTCTTCTATCATCTCCTCTAGATTCAAGGTCCCATTCAGGTTTAGACCAAAGGTCCTTCCCATCCAGACTGTCTTCATCAAGGGGGAAATCAGAGTCCATCGGATTGAACCTTCCTTGAGATCAGTGGATAATATCCACTCGCCCTCTGGGAGCGAGATCTCCTGCTCCTCATGCTCTTCATCCTCATGGACAAGGGAACAGACCAGTTGCGAATCCTCCTCCAGCCCTGAGGGGAGTCGTATCCCTCGTAGTTGGCTCACATCGATCTCAAGTGTGAAGGTTCTCTTGATCTCAGCATCAACTAGCCCCTCACATTCAGCTAGTAGTTCTAACTCATATGGATTCATGAATTCATACTCAAGATGTCTGAGCCTTGACTTCTTTGGGAGGCTCTCAAGTCTGACCGTGATGAAGTTGAACTCTCCCCTGTTTCGACGTGGCTCATTCACCTCTGCAATCAGGGTGATAGTTCCTCCATACCTTGTTCTGAGCAGGTCTGAACAGGTCTGGGGAAACAGGGCTCCCAGTGAAAAGAGGTCAGAACGATGGACAAGAGGTCTGAGAAATGACAGGGATACTACATGCGCCTTTCCTCGTCGTCGGTCGACTGTATCAAGATACTCGATGTCGCTCTTGTAGTCCCAGTACAGCAGCCTGCCATCATCCGTTCTGAATGGCGCTCCTTTCAGAAACGGATACCTCAAAAGACTGATGAGTTCATACGTGTTCCTCACCTCATAGGAGCGACCCGAACTGAACTCTACTCGGTACCGCTCTGTCTCAAGGTTGACACTCACCTGAACCTTGACATCCTCGATCTCTTTCAATCCCTTGAATGCTCCAAAGAGCAGAGAGTCCACTCTCGCATCAACATCAGGAGTCAACCTGGGTCTACTCCTCTCCAGCTCCCACAGTATACTCTCAGGAGGTGGGGAGAGTCTGAACCATCGGAGCAACCGACCATCCTCAGGACTAGTGGCATACTCAAGAACCAATGGAGCAGACCATTGGTCTTCTCCCTCAATCTCATCAAGAAACCAAAGGATACATGTTTCTCCAATTCTGGTGAGAGCGACCTGATTTCGTTCTGGGGATTTGGTCATTGTCTTGATTGATGTCCTCAGCTTAGACGGGTCAGTCATACACTGCTGCCAGCCAGGCATCAGTCCACATCCTTGAAAGCCTGATGCAAGACCCAGAAGTGGGTGTTCCTCTTCCGGTAGCACAAGCCACATCTCATACGACCCCTCCCTCTCTGTCCATATGAGCTGGCCATAGACCGTATCCTCAGTCAACTCCAGAGGTTGGTGTGTGGTTTCGAGAAGTTGTGCACGAAATATCAACCTTGAGTAAATGAACTGGAAGTCATACTGTGATCGTGCAGTTTCTTCCACATGATCCTGAGGCTGGAAACCCATCTGGTATAGCTGCCATTCCGCCATCGACATCCACAGAGCTGTGACAAGACTCTCAGAAGGGGGGAGCGAATAGATTTCCATGACGGTGAGAAGGGCTAGGAATAGGTTGTTCCCATAGAGTGAGAGAACATCAGGACACAGCTCCTGTGCCATTCGAAGTACTGCTCTGTTGTCAGTTGTCAAGACATCACCAAGTGATTTTCTGAAACTCTCGACCTGGCTCCAGATCTGAGCTCTCCATGGATCATGGAGTATGATGCTCCGAATTTCCTCAAGAGCAGTGAGTGGGGTGTTCTCATCTGCAGATTCCAAGGATACATCTGAACACATTCTGACAATTTCACGACAACACGAGTAGAGGGAACTGTTCCTTCGAAGTTGTTTCGTGAGGAACCTCGCTGCGCTCCTGACCCGTTTAATCTCTCTCTTGCGAATCAATAGGGAGTCCACTTCATCCAGTCCAGTTCTCTGATACATTGGCGGTCTTCGAGAGACCCCAACCTCATACTCATGGTCGTTGAGATCAATGGGTTTCCTATCGTAGAACCAACCTCTCTTGATTTTTGAGAACTCTGAATATCGTTTCTTCGACCTTGGTGGACTTGGAGGAGGTGCATCTGGTGTAAATGTCAGTCTATCAGTCAGTAAGGAAGAGCCGCTAGTCGTGAAACTCAGTGAGGCTATTCGCCAGTGCTCATCGACATACTCTCTCTCCTGCACTGATGATATTTCGCGTCGTTGAAGACTTGGAACGAGAGTCAGCCCAAGTTTCTGTAGTTGTTTCACAGTTTCTGGAGAGAGAAGCTCCAATGATGCTTGGACACTCTCCAATGTGACAGAACGGCCATACATCGGTTCTCCCTCGAAGTCACTCTCAAAGACCTCTGATTCAGTGACAACTCCATCCCTTCTGGACAGCCCTCTAAACCTTCGAGCCCACCCCTTCAAGTGTGGTATTCCTATGGATTGTACCCAGGGAGATACTTTTGTTGGCGTGTCCTGTATTATGATTCTGGTGTCTTCTCTTCTTGGGGTTCGCCAACCAAAGATTCGTGGTGTTATCGGAACATTATAGATAATCTCATCAATATGAAATCGTCGGGGAGAATCGTGGCGAAGCGGACGAACACAGGTTCTCTGATAGTACTTGTTCATCTGAGTATGAGGGACACCACTGTCAATCCAGATCACATTCACGTCGTCTTTCGGCAGAGTGTCTAGAAGTTGATTCTCAATGGTTCGAAGAATATCTGTTCGTCCGAGAGGTACCATTTCTTTGAGTTGTGTCCAGCCATCAACAATGACAATCCTCTCAGAAGCTGCAGCCTCGTTGAAGTCAAGTTGCTTCATGACTTCTAAGAGTTCAATATCTTTACCAAGGAGAGCCGAATCAATGTTCTCTCTAAAGTTGAAAAAGGTGATTCTCTCTAGGAGTGAGCTCAGCGATTCGTGCCTCTCTCTTGTGATTTGTTTCTTCTTCAGTATATTGTCAAGACCGAATCTTCTCCTAAGGAGCTGGTCAGTCGGATAGTCCCCCAAGAGGTCAAGCCAATAGACCTGTGGCTCCTTGTCAGATTTTCGAGAAATCTCCTCGAGGTGATTCAACAGGTGCCAATTCCTAGAAACCCATGCCGCTGCATTCCCAAAGGATGTTGGAGAGGGAATAGAGATATAGTGGGTCAATACTCGAGCATCTGACACTCTCTCCCTAAAGGGGTCCTCAAGAGTGGTTGACTGAGCACTTGATTGTTCCCTGAGGAATTCACTCAGGTCTTCACTAGGAAGGAGTAGTAGTGCGACTCTTGGAACGTGTACCGAATCATCAATTGGATTGATGACCAGTGTCTTGGACTCGTTCCTACTGAGCTTGCCAGTGAGGACTCCAGAGGGCAACTCACTGAGCAAGAAGTGGAACGCCTTGAATACTTCTGCATAGTCTTGATCTGTGTCTAGGACAATGACACCTTTCCAGAGTTGCTTGGGAAATTTGATGTCAGCTGGAACCAGTCCTTTGCACTCCTCTAGCAATGCTTTCTCATAAGTCTCAAGTTGTGTCTTAACCCTGTCATCGGGGTCTGATTCTATTGTACGTTCCCACTCCTCCTGAGTCAGACCCCTCTTCCAGGCATAAAGCGCGGGTGGTCTTTCTTTCCCTTTGCTTGTTTCAACAGCATAGAGATTGAAGTCAAAGGAGGTCTTGGACTTGATCTCAATGATCATCACTGGTGTCCAGAACACAGATCCCTTGATGTTCCGTCTGATGAACACTACAAGGTCAATACTCCCTTTGCCTACAGCTCCTCTCACTGGAAGCTCGCCAACAATCAGGACTGATGAGGGATGATCAAGCATCGTATCTCCTGCAAAGATCACTGACTTTAGCGATTTAGGGTGGTGAAGGTCTGACAGGAGAACTCTGTGCCAATCGTTACCCTCTTTCTGGGCAAGGGCGAGGACTTGGTCAAAGAGCTTTTCAATATCCCTGTCCACAATTCGCCCCTGGTCGATATGGTCTAATATCTGAGAGAGTTTCTCTCTTGTCTTTTTATCACGAGCTTTAGCAATGAGCTCACTAACTTTGGTTTGTAAAATCTCAACAGTGGGTTCTGGGATGTCTTTATCCAACTCTCGTGTGATGGATTGCCTCTTTCCCACACGTCCACCGTATAGACTACGAATCTCTAGAACCAGCATTCTCAGCTCTCTATCGGCATCTGGTTCGAAATGGTTTCTGCCGCTCTTTCCGTTGGTATAGACATAGTCCAGAAATGGAGTGAGTCGATGAATCAATAGCCTGATGTATCTGTGAGCATCAGACCTTGGGACATTCTGAATGAAGCACTGCCTGACCAGCTCAACACCATGAGCTCGAATCATGTCAACAAAGTCTAGTCCAGGGAGTGTGGGATGGTTAAGCAGCACCGTCGGATGTTTTCTATTACCCTTGTATCCTGCCTTCCAGTACGTGTCTTCAGCATCATCCAGACTGTACTTTGATACGTGCTTCTTCTGGATTGTCACTTTGGTCCCATCTGGATATACCCGCACCTGAAATCTCTCTGGCTCCGGGAAAGGGTAGAGTGTCATCGCGAGGTCTCTCAGGCGTGCCCCAAGATAGTTGAGTAAGGCATTGAGAGGACCAACTTTACCCTCCTCCCAGCTGTATACTCGCTTGAACTCCTTGTTTCCATATCGTCGTGTACTGTGCCAGAGGATCTTGAGGAAGAACCTTCGCAGGTTTGCCTCTGCATTTTTAATAGGAGTGAAGTCACGCCGTGATTTTCCAGCACTCTTTTGATTTTTCAGGTATTCTGACCTTGCCTTGTTCCAGTGTGTCAGAATACTCTCGAGATACTTTCTAGTTCTCTTGTCAACCCGTTTCCTCGCAAGCCTGACCAATGCAGCGAGTCCAGTATAGATTGATGCTATTAGAATCGCGTTAGAACTTAGCTCTCTTGGCTTGCGACCCATTAGAATCGAGAAACTTTCTTAATTTTATATATAAGGAATTCGTTTTTCTTGGTAAATAATATAAGTTATGATAATGCTTAATTTTTAAAAATAAGGATTCATAATTCTTTAATTTCAAAACAGCTTGATAAATTTATTAGGTTAGAAACTATACACCGATATGAGTTCAAAAGCCTCATTCGCAACAAGAATGGGAGTGAACTCACCTGACCGAAATAGGTCAGAAATTTATTAGGAGAAGGCATGAAGCGATGGGTCGGTCCAAAGGTGTGACAGTTTCGGTCAAGATTCCTATTAATAGGGATGCTATGACCAAGAGAACTAGGCAAAGACTTAGACAGATTGTTGGACGCGACACCAGAGTCATACGTGCTTTTCTTGGCGTCATTGAACAACACGAAGACCAGTTACTGCTGGGACCTAACTCTCTGAAGCTTGATGGCGGCAAGGTGGATAGACTTACGATAACCGCACTCAAAGTATACGCAAACGTAGATAAACGAGAGACGGTTCCACATGATTTCAAGAAGCGATTCCCAAGAATATCGACCAACGAGTTGATTGAGTGTCGACAGACTGCAGTAGCACTTTATGAGAGCTATCTCGGTCTTAGAAGCATTAGAGGAAGACGAGCATCAAAACCCACTGTAACTAGCATGACTCGTAGGATTCCGAGATGGGTTTTCAACAGGAGATTCTATCTTGTTGAGAAGAAGACTTCCGTTGCACGATGGTGGATTGATCTTCGTGACTCTCTTGATACTTCTCAGAGTCCGGGTCATGTTCATGATAGACTCTTGATTCCACTCAAAACCTCACCGTTCCATTTGAACCAACTCTCTTGTGGCAATGTGAAAGCAATGCAGGTCTTCACGGACAAATCTGGAAAATGGTGGGTGACAATTGCAGTTCGAGTCCAAACACCAGAACCAGTTGAAACATCCTTGCCATATGCAGTTCTTGGAATTGACTTAGGCATTAAACAGGCAGCCTGTACGACACTTGTTACTCCAGAGAAAGTCCGCGAGACACGATATTTCAGACAACCAGAGAAAGATCCAAAAATTCGTAGATTGGACAAGCAGTTTGCAGAATTACGAAGTGAATTTGCTTATCGAGAGTCGCAGGGAAACAACTATGATAAGGTGTTGTTAAAACTAAGAGAACTTGGTAATAAGCGAGAGAATATAGCAAGAGAACATGACAGGGTTCTTGTAAGACAATTGCTTGACTACATTTCTGAATTATCAGAGAAGTACACACTCTATATCGCAGTCGGTCGACTAGCAGGAATCAGAGATAGTGCTAAGCGCGGCAACTTCAAAGGTCGTGCGTTTAGGGATATGATTCATAGATGGTCCTTTGCAAGAGTGACTAATTCTCTCAAGCACAATTTGTCCCAACAAGGCTGGTCAGTTCAAGGCAGAAAGGTTAGATTCAAGGTTATCCCTGAAAACTGGACCTCGATTACATGTTGGAAATGCGGCAAAAGAGGGATTAGACCAAAGCAGAATCTCTTCGTGTGTCCAACTTGTGGGAACAAGTGTAACGCTGACAAGAATGGGAGCACAAACATCGCTGGACGCCTTATTACGCTCACAGACTCACTTCACTCTGTGAGAGGACTAGGTTTCTGGAATCACGCAGTTAATCGTGCGAAGATACAAGAACCGAAAGCCCAAGGGAAATCTTCTCGAGGGAAGTCCTTTCTCTCCAATAGGGACTCAACAGCAACATCAAGTCCTGGAGAGACCGCGGCTGTTCGCTTTATCCAAACGGACCTTCTCAGTAATGGTGGTGACATTATTGAGTCGGGCGATAATGACCCCGCCGTGGGAAAGACTGTGGAAAGACTCTCTGTCGCTGGAAGTGATGTGCCAGCATCAGCACAGGAGAAAGAAACCGGGTCTGTAGGAGGGATACCATCCCCATGAATACAGGCAATGCCTCAGCTCAGCTTCGAGTGACGTCGAAGTATGATGGTGACATTGGGCTAGGGAGGGGCGGAGCACAGAAGTTTCCAAAGGTTGAATTCACTCACCTTTTTGAGAGATGGGTCAATAGGTCCCAATCTGTAGATTACGGATGGGACTCTGTTCCTTTTTTCAACAATTGGAACAAGGTCAGTAGGTCCCCGTCTGTAGGATGGGGCCACTTTCTCTCAATGGAAATAGGTTAGTAGGTCCCAGATGGACAAAACCGTTATATCTATTGCAATTTTCCACACTCATAATGCGGAGGTAGCCAAGCTAGGTCAAAGGCGCAGGACTTAGGATCCTGTCTTGTAGAAGTTCGCGAGTTCGAATCTCGCCCTCCGCACCATTCTCCCTCCATTCATCAATTTGCCAATTTCATGAGTTAGAACTTTGGGATTCGATCTCTACCCCTTTTGGTGGTTTCTAGAACCTCTGATGATTGGATCATAAAGATCACCGATTGTTGCATCCTTTCCCTTATTCATGTTGTAAGGGACAAAACATCGTCTTAAGGCACGCCCAAGAATATCTTGAAACTGGAATACAAAACTATGGGAGTTCACTTTGAATCTTACTCCTTTGGTTTTTACAGAAAAAAGCTGGTTCTATATCAATGATTATACTAGATTGACGGGAGGATTAAATCGTAGTCGCCCCGAAGTTCAAATGAGCTGGGATTTCCTAGTGGAATGAAGGCGAACTAGAGAACTGCCGCCCTTTGTGGCGTGTGAGGCAGCGTGTAGATTAAAGACACGAGGCACGAAATCAAATCGTGTCCCCAGTGCCATCTTCTATATTCTGGAAAAGACAGGATGCATTATCTTTGACTTGAATTGAGCCAATCATCATTTTTCTGATCCAATTTCACTTTCCTTTGTTTCCAGATATTGGAAAGAAAAAGAATGATGATAATGGCAACAATGATGTAAAATAAGACTGACAGACCAACTTGAGTCTGAAATATATCTACTTGTAGTAACAAATGAAACGAATCTCCCGTTACTGTAGACTTGCTAAGTGTATATAAGCACACTCAATAGAATCCAGAAATGTCATATCCGTAGCAAGATTCTCCTGGTGCAGGAATCGTGTTGAGGAAGAGTGAAGGAATACTACCATATGGTAACTGCAAACCCAGCGCCTTTGACCTGGCTTGGCAACCTCCGCTTGGTGAAGCAAGGTTGGCACCCAGCCAGTTTTAACCGTTTTGCATCCATCAATCTTCGATGCTTTCCCAAGTGTTGCTGCAACGTGGGCAACGCCACTTCTTCCTGTACTTTCCGCCCCCAAACATCTCTTTCCTGACGAGGGCGATATCACTGAATCCGCATCTTGGGCATACAATTTTTTTCATGGCATGCATCTCGGACCTGAGAGCGTACGACTATCATATCTAGTTTTTCTTGGTGTATCAGAATATCAGAAATTTTTGTGTGAGTATTGAGAGCAATTCTTTGCTTGGTGCAACTCTTAAGGCTCATAAGTTAAACCAGACAAGTAGATTGTCTAGCTGGATGGTCCCGGAAGATATCTCTCTCATGTCACCATTTGACTCCAAAAGGAAGCTTAGATCTTCATCCATGTCTGAATACGTTTGTGTGAACGTAATCTCCCTCCCATTAGTATTGACCAGAACACGAACAGAGAAGTCAATATCAAAGAGCGTCATGTTAAATCCTGCTCTGATGTCCATGAATTGCGACCCGCTATACAGTAGTACCAAACTCTCCGTTTGACCACGTGACACGTTGACTCTGTACGTGAAGGAACCAGGAGTACTAGTGAGATCTTCAACCCACATACTATGATTGGCCAAATCATCAAAGCTAAGGACTCCGATTCCAAGACGACTCGTAGAGTCGAGAACAGCCTCATACCACTCAGAGGCTCCTAAGTAGCAGTGCCAGAGAGTCCATGTCAGGTTGAGCAATTCACAGAGAGCAAAATGCATTCTCGAGTTTTCAGGACCACCAGCACCACTGGAACCAAGTCCAACATCATACACTCCTTTCACCACTTGGCCCTCATTCATGCCTTCAAATGAAGCTATGACTTGCGCATCTCCTGATGTGGTTATTCTACTGTAGCTGCCACCCCCAGGTGGGTCATAGAGGATATAGATAGGGACATAGGACTCTATAGTAGTCATACCAACAAACTGTCGATTCGTAAGCAGGGTTGGTAAATTAACTGCAAGCAGTATGCCCATAGACAATACTATTATCATAACTATGAGCAGATCGACATATCGTTTGCGTTTCGACAACACAATCCACCATTTTGGTTTTCCACAGAATCATCGAGTACAGCACTGGTATGTCCTATCTAGACAGAATTCTATCTACTATGAATTGATGATGACCTTTATTGATAAGTCTTCAGAGAAGCGAGACGT
>JAEORX010000087.1 GCA_016840685.1 Candidatus Thorarchaeota archaeon | reverse complement strand
AGCGGGATCAACACCGCCACCAGCGCAGAGGAGATACATCTTTGCACATATTGTGCAATGGTGACACCACTTATAGTCACGACCAGCCTCGGTCTCAGTGAAGCAGCTCATCTGATACTTTGCTATGTCTGGATATCGATGAACAAGAATTCTCTGCACCATCATGTCCATTAAAGGTTCAATCAGACTGCCTGTGCCAACAGACCGACCAGAGAACATCTTTGTCATCTGATCAATGTGTACTGTCCAATTATGAGTCTGGTCCCAGCAGGGATTGACAAGCCATCCGTATTTGTCCATGTAGGTTGCTGATGTTGTCTGCTCATTTCCAAAGAGGAGGTACTTCCCCTGAAGTGCGTACGCGAGGGGAATACACTCCAATGCATATTCAGTAGACTGGAGCGCCCAACCAAATTCAGAGAATGGCAGACCAAGATATGGGTAGTCTCTGAGTTTTCCTGTTTCATGTGTAATGATATGAAGACCTTTGTTGAATTCCTTTTTGAACTGTTCAGCGATAGCGGTCTTATGTTTCTCCTCATAGGTCATGCTGTGTTCGATGAAATAAGCCATCTCAGGGTCCAGACCCAACTCCTTTGCAACCGCATAGGTCAGAAGACTGTCCTTTCCAAAACTCATTCCGACGATTGCACGGAATGCATCCTCCACAGGCTCGTGGGATGGTATCTTTATGACTGGGTCCAAGAATCGATATTGCGTGTTGAAGAACCTGCGTACATATTCCACCGTGTCCGTACCATCAACCTCGGTGCAGGAGGGAATGTCACGAAAGAAATTCTCAACGAAATAAGACTCCAAGAGTGGGCGACCCGAATGGTAGACAATCTCTGGAACATCAAATACAATGGGAAGGTGCATTGTTGTGGCAAGGGCAAGATTGTCCACTAATGCCAGTCTTGTCTGTTCCGGGGTTGTTTCCCAGTAGTTCTTTGGGTAAGTTAGAGGTAAGGAGTCATCCTTGTAGAGTATGGAAAATCCATCTTTGAATAACTTTGAGTGTATCTCGAGCATGGTAGACACAATCTAGAGAGTTCTATTTTCGGATAATAGTTGTTCTATGAATTAAACACACCTATTCGGACCTCTCTTTTCTGGGTTTTTTGTCTTCCTTCCTCCTCTTTTGAGCTTCTTTCGCTTTTTCCTTCTCTGCCTTTCGAAGTGTGTGAAAGTGATCAGTCATCCTGTCATCAAGGGAAGTGATATGGTCCACATCAGAGTATATCTTCCTCAATGTGTAGTTGAAAAGAGCCACAAACACCACAACTAAAATTATGAAGAAGATCAACATCCCAATGAAAATGTAAATCATCATTTCGAAGGGAATACTTCCAGGACCAATAGTTGCTAGAAGAAAAGAAACTCCCTGATACCAAACAATCTGGCTAATGGCAACGGACAGATAACCAGCTATTAGTGCAATGACTCGATATACCCTCTTGTACCGAAGAAAGCCATCTGTTTCAAAGACAGGCATCATGTTTATACTATTCAGAAATGGAATGAACTCATCGCGATACCAATTGATTCCTGTAAGTTGAGCGTAGAAAAGACCAGTTCCGAAGAGTAGGACAGGCGTTAATATGCCAGGACCAACAGCCCAGAAGAATAATCCGTATGAGTAACTAAGAACAGAAATGAGGACACCAAGCACAAGATGTGCCACAAAGACATAGATTTGGTATCTGTCAGATTTGGGTGGAGATAGGCTAGACCAATCGATATCGTTTTGTCCATCCAATGAATCCACTTGAAACCCTCCATTGATTAAAGATTGGTTATGAATATTGATGTTTTAATGAATCGATGATGAAGTATGAGGAAAAAAAGAAGAGAGAGGAGGGGAAAATCCCCTCATATTCGAAATTATGTGAAGATGGCTGTGATTCCGCCAGTTGTTGTTTCAATGACAAAAGTCACAATCTGTGAAGCAGTATCATAGTCTGTTGTTTCATAATGGTTCGATGTGATCTGAACCCAACCAGATGCTGTGATATCGACGCCTCCGACAGCGGCGGCACATTCAACACTACCACCAAGGCCTGTTGGAAAGTCTGCTATAACGCTAACAGCTCCAGTGGTGGTGTCCAAATCAAAAGTGGCATTCCCAAGAATGACAACATCATCGGTCATTACTAGGTCGATTCCACCAGTTTCAGTTGCGATTGATACATCTCCAATATGAGCTCCATCGACTAGCTCAACATCCACTCCACCAGTTCCTACATCAACAGCCAGAGTATAATTGACCCCACTGCCAAGTGTGATATTCACTCCTGCAGCCGTATAATCAAGCCCAATTGTGTTACTTGTGAAGGTGACTGATGGATTTCCATCCCTCTCAAGAGTGTTGTTTTGGACCTCTATATCGATGTCATAAAGCAGTGTAGCATTATCGACGAATATTATTGAAACACCGCCTACACCTAGGTCGATGTCCAAAGTTACTGTACCAGTGGTGGCTCCAACCTCCGCATCAAAGTGGAAGTCAGTACTAGCTGTGCTCCAGTTGAACCAATTAGTGCCATAGAAGGATAATGCCCCTATACCAATAGCCCCAATGATTATGACTGCGAATATACACACAACCACACTTGTGTTTCTCTGATAATTACTCATTTCATATACCTCGTCTGTGAGACCGTAGAAAAGCGTGCCAGTTCGTTCTCAGGTCTCTATATTGCGAATCTTCTTCCAGAGCGAAGCGACGCATGATTCGCGAAGCGTCACCTCGTATAGAGGATGACATCTTGTCATAGCCCTCCTCGTTCATGATAAGATTGCGTGAACTGAGTTCGTTCTCGCGATTTATCAACGCCGTCATTAGTTCCATAGCCTGCTCAATCTGATCCTCTGGAACATCTATGCCAAAGACTGAAAGGCTTTTGATTATGGACTTCAGGCGCTTTGTGGTATCATCCCCAGTGGCTTGTATCATTTCACTGATACCCATCCTGTACTCGCGCGCAGAGGCACGATAATAGCGCTGTACTATGCCAGTCTGGGTCTGTTCTGTTCGCTCTTCGAAGACAAGACCAACTTCCTTCAACTTCTGTATGTGATGAAGTATAGTCCCAGGGTTCTTCCCTGTGACCTCCGAAAGTTGTTTGACTGTCATCGAGTCTTTCACAAGATAGTCAAAGACTATTTTAGCGCGAGTTGGCTCCATGAGTAGTTTGATCATATTCTTGTCTTCAATGACTTCCATGTCCATGATTCGTCGTTTCTGTTTCTTGGAGCCGTTCATGATTACAATCCACCTACAAAGCCTGGACCAACCTCTTCATCCCCCTGCTCAATTACAAGGTCCTCATCATCAGCAGAGAGAATCATGTAGACCCTTGTGAAACCTATCGAGATGGCAGGCAACACAACTATTGCAATAAAGAGCCCTGCGATGACTCCATAGATTCCTAGTGGTATCAATATGAGCTCGAGAGGACCCCATACCATTGGTAGAGCCATTATGAAAAGTGGGGCTACGAGAACTAATATGAGGAGAATATAGGAGATCCAGATTCCAAACACACGGTCGAAGTACTGAATACCCATTCTGATTGACTTCTTGGTTGCTTCTATGACAGAATAGCCATCTATGATAGCAGGAAGCAACATTGTCATCAATCCAGTACTAATGACAAACCAGATTACTCCAAGTGCAAAGATGAGAGGATTCATTGTCGTTGTTGAGCCTGCTCCAATAAAAGCGACATTAAGTACTTGCTCTCCAAATAGAGCTACTAATCCCAAAATCACTATCATGACGGGACCTAGAATGAACAAGAACAGAACGATTCCCCCACCGGCTAATGAAACGAACTTCTTCTTGTACCATGTAAAGACACCCTCTGCGGATGTCCCTTCACTCTCCACAATCTCACGAGCCATTCCGAAGAGTGCACCTATGGCCACGAAGAACGGAGCAACAAAAGGCAGCACTATCAGGAAGATTCCAGTGGCGATTGTCACGCCACCAGTTGTGGACCATTCGTTGAATGACTCAGCCCACGCTGTGAAGGCTTCGAGACCCCCAGGTGAGATGAAGATGGGTACAAAGACAAAGGCCGCGACAATAGCTATCAAGATGATCGTGACCAGAAACACCCCTATTATTGCAAGAACATAGGAGATGACATTTCTGAGTGCAAACCTGATACTGATCTTCAGGTCGTCAAGAAGTGTTTGAAAGCTCGCGTTTTTCATTATTTTTCACACCTAGAAAGATAGAAGGAGAGTGACTTGAAAGTTATCCAAGGCACTCTCCATGTTCATCACACCTACACGATGGGCATATCAACAACACTCTGTGTCGCGACCTGACCACCAGTGAGTTCCTGGTAGACCTTGACCCAAGCAATCCTCACCATGGGCAAGAACAGCAAGAGCCAGAGGAAGACCATAACAACTGTGTAGAGTCCAACACCAGCAAGTGTAGGGAGAAAAGCCATCACAACAGATGGAGTGAACGGAGCCATAGCAAGAGCTACTATGACAATGGGACCGAAAGTGGCGGCTAGCAGAAGCACAATAACAGTCAAGACACCGTACACACGATCAAAGTACCGGATGGATAGAGAGAATGATTCCTTGAAAGCTTCCTGGACACCCTTACCACTGACAACAGCAGGCCAGACCATGGAGGTCAAACCAGCAGTCAGGTATACCCACACGAAAGTGAATGCGGAGAGGAGATAGGTGGCAGGCGCGGTGATGACATAACCCATCGCGTATGAGGTGAGTCCCCAAGCAGTGACGGGTGGCAGTGCAACTATGATAGTGAGAACTGCGCCAGTACCTGCGAAAGACAGGAACTTGCGACGGAAATAGGAGAATGCCAACTCGGCCTTGGTCTCACCCCTGGTCACAAGGTCGTGGCTCATTCCATAGATAGAGCCGCTGACAACAAGGAACATCGAAACAATGGGGATTAAGACCAGCAGTACAATTCCTCCAGCTAGAAGGGGATTGGCTTCAGCCCAGTTAGACAGAGCTGCCATTGTTGCTTCAGAGAATGGCGCGAGAACAGCCCATGCTACAAGAGCAATGGGGATTGCGGCGATCACAACAAGGATCACCATGACAATCAACATGCCTAGGTTCGCAAGGAAGTAGCTTAGCATGCTCTTCCAAGCGAGCTTAGCGCTTGTCTTCATGTCGTCGAGAATGGTTCCGAAAGTTGTAGACATTGTATTCACCATGTTATTATCGGCAAGCGTTTGACTCGTTATTTATCAAACGTTTGACACATATCAAAATAGGATTTAAAGGCTTATAAATTGTTTGGTAAACGCCAAACATAGACACTCGCCAAACGTTTCAACAGTTCTCAAACGTAACCGTTAAACAAAGGTGTTCTGAGCCTGATAAAATCAAGCTCAGGAGGTTGCCTAGCAAGCAGACTCTATCTTCGCCGTAGACAGACAACAGCTACAGCAACACCTACAACACCAGCACCAACAAGAATGAGAAGCACTTGAGGTGAGGGGGGGATTATGGGTATACGGTATGGTCGGGCATATCGATCCACACTACCAGCAGATCCTGGAATAACATATTCTCCTGGTGCATTGAGATTCCCCCAGTAGTTACCAAGAGAAACACCATCATCCCAGGTGTTGTCTGACCCATCGTCATTGGCGTTCTGGGTGTTGTCATAGAGAATGTTGTAGTACAAATTGTTAGAAGACGAGCCTGAATCAATCTCGATTCCAATATTATTTCCAAATAAGGTGTTGTTGCAGATTGTACCGTCATCGCCATCGATGTATATTCCAGAATCGAAATTCTCGATGACATTGTTGTAGAGCGTCACACCGTCCGACTGGAGGTTGATGCCATGGTCATCCTGCGACTTCGAGCCCTTCATCGTATTAGTGGAGACCAACAGGTCTGTGTTGTTCTCGCGGATATACAGCCCATACTCAGGACAGTCAGTAAGTGTGTTGTTGTAGACCAATGAGCCATTGCAGTTGTACGCGACATGGATCTGGCCATTGGTGAGAGTATTTGAACTGACTTCCGAACCTGGAGAGTCAACAAGACCAATACTGCCGCTGTTTAAAACGCAGTTAGTGATCAGAAGACCTTCCTCAATATTTTGCCCGTCACAATTCACAGACTCAAACAGACAGTCCTGAATTGTGATGTCACGCGTTCCTGAAAAACCCCTGAAGTCAACTCCTAACCATCCAGCTCCTGAAGGACCTGAAGCAATGAAATCGCAATCCGTGATGATGATGCTCTGACAGTTCTTAATCCAAATACCGGTGTTGTTATTGATATTGAAGATGTTGCCTTCGACAGTCCCGATTTGGGATCCATCTAGAGCTAGCCATTCATTGTATTCCTCTATGTTGAAAGTGTTTCCACTGACTGAGAAACTATCACTATTCCATACGACTGGTTGGCTAGCCGAAAATGTATTCCCAAGGATGTTTAGACCTGATACTTCCTCAAAGAGTACCACATCAGCATTTTCAAAGTTCGAGTCTACAAGACTGACATCATCAACTTGGAAGGCGTTGATTCCAAAGGAGGTGTCGTAAATCTCAGTAGAAGTAATCAGATAATCACTACCAGCTAAAGAGACACCCCACGTATGATTCATAATCTCACACGAATCAATAACACCATGACCAGCCTGAAGATTGATGCCCGTGCCAGTGAACGTGTTATGTACCCGGCAATTTCGAATTTCATAATACACTGTCACAGAACCACCAATCAGGATGCCATTACCGCCCAAGGTTCCTTCTATGTCATAATTTTCAATTCGATACGGATCGCTTTCGCTTCCATTGCCAGGGAACCCAAGTAGGTGAGATGCAAATCCTGCATCGGATGTGATGGAAATTGGTGACACAGACGTCAATTGAGAAAGAACTGGACCTTCGTTGGCAACAATGAACGATGTCAAATCATCCGGCATAGCGGGACTTGTAAACATCATCAAGAAAAGAAGTGCCAATGTACAGTATTTCAAGTAGTTGTGAAGCCTCATAGCTCACCACCTCTAGGTATTACTCCGATTCATGACTTCTTATATTTCTTATCTGAGATTGATGTCACACTGCTGAATGACAAACGTATCGATGTTTTTCAGACATTGTTTTCGACCTAGGAGACTTCTTTCACCATCTGCTTGAGCCTCTCGTGCCGATAGCTAGAGAAGTATTTGTGATAGATACCAATCATGGGAGCCACACTTGTTATGTGCTTGTTTTGCCTGATCGAGTGGACGGTTTCAATAAGTTCAGTGAGATTCTCAGCTACAAGTAGAGAAAAGATAACTGGTTCGGAGGCGGATACATAGGTCTCCCGATGTTGGAGCATAAATTCTTTGACCAACCAGTCAGCAATCACTGAGTAGGTTGCCTTTTTCTCGTCCCAATGAATACGTGCTATGAATGGTAGACTTGTTGTAGCCCCAAGTTCGATTAGTGCGGTAAACCGGAGCGCCCCGCCCTCTTCGAGCTCGCCAATCAAACGTCTGACTCTGCGAGCTGTCAACCCGGTTTTCTGAGCTACATCAACAATGGGAAGTCTGGGATCCTCGAGGAGTGGTGCCAGTACACGCAAATGTGTCTTAGTCAGTTTCATCTTAGAGCCCCAAGAACGGATGAAGGTGTGTAACTCAACATGCTCAACACTCTTTAGTGTCCGAAGAAATGTTCCAAGCTCCTGTAGTTCCTCTGGGCCATGGTATTCAGCTACAAGGGCATACGTCCCGTTAGAATATGATGCTGCAGCCATGACGTATTTGCATGACCCTATCTCATCAACCATCTCGGCCTCATCTCGCGAGCCATCAGTTGTCAACAGTGCAAACAGAGAGTCTGTGTTGGTCATTGCTGGAGAGAGCGTGATTGAGTATCCGGAGATCACTCCGGATTCCTCTAGATTGAGAATTCGACGTCGGATTGCATTTGCTGAGACCCCATACTTACGTGAGAGCTCTTGGTAACTGGTCCTACAATTCGTTTGCAGATCATTTATGATCTTCATATCCAATTCATCCAAGATTAGCACATCCGGGGAATCTCAGCAACCACTTAGGGCTTTGAGAACCATTCAAACAGCCAGATTTATGCATTGCTTTCCAAGTGTAGACCAGACAGCCTGAACTCGAGTGTCAGGTGGCGACCATCTGACGGATATGAGTCTGGATGACATGTCCAGCTGGATACTGCTGGTTCTCTCTTCCATTAATATCCTGCTCTACCTTCTTGATTGCCAGATTGTGGTTGATGCCTTTCAGTGCGTTGTTAATCTCAGACATGCGAGATTCGGACGCATATCTTTCGAATCCGAGGGCAATGAGTATCTTATTGCCGTAACTTGTCAGCCAAAGGGGAAGGAGATCAATCTTCCCTGACCAATTAACAAGGACCACTTCATGCATCTCTGTGTCTCTACGCTCAAGGACCGATGGAAGCAGAACACTAGCAGGAGTTGTAGAGAGTGTGTCCAAATCGAAATAGAGTGTGCTCCCTCCCCTCTTGAGTTGCGATTCCAAAAGATGCACCATTTTTGTATAGAAACTCCTCAAGCCAGCATCATAATCACCTTCGCTTGGTAGCAGCCTCACGATGTTTCGAACTCGTCCATCATAACAAGACAACTCTGGCATTCCAAGTCCCTGTAGTAGCACCTTCTGAGCAGCAAACTCAATATCAATCTTCAGTTTTTTTGATAGTGCCAAGAGGTGTTCCTTCAGTCGTGCCCATCCAAACTGGACCACAAGCTCCCTATACGAGCGAGGAGAATATTCAACCTCTGTGTTTTTGTCGTAGAGCCAGTCGGGAGCAACACCAGCTCTCCGTCCCGTGTAGAATCCAAAAAGGACATCATTGAGGTTCGGAGGAACATTGCTCATGAATGAGTCAATGACAAGCTTGGGTCGTGGGCTATGTTGAGTCAGTTGTATCACAGCAGTTGTCAACTGTTTCAAATCGAGTAGAGGCGCGATATTGACTTTGTCAAACATATTCTCTTGCAAGTAAAGATACACAAGATTCTCACAGCCTGCAATCGGAGTGAGGTCAATGTTCTTGAATTTGTTGTGTGAGAGGTCTAGATGCCTTAGATGTTTGCAGTCCTGAAGTGGTGTGAGATCAATCTTTTCCAGCTTATTCACAGCTAGACTCAGGTACTCAAGGTCTCTACAGGATCCCAAAGGGGTCAGGTCCACATTTGTCAACCAGTTCGAGCTGATGTCTATCCGCACAGGTTGTTGTATCTCGTGAACCCAATCCAAATTTGACCTTCTTGAGAAGAACTCACTCCCCTCATCTGCAGGGGTCTTGAAAATGAAATGATAGTTCCTAGTAGGTGCCTTAGCGCAGCGTACGACGAGCATTAACTTGTCCATTAAAATGCCCACCTCTCCTAGTTATACATCCTGTTCTCAGTTTATTAGCACCCCCAATAACAACCGTACAGTTTGAGTTAAATTGCCAATGCAACCATGAACAGTGAAATGCCTCGCACTCTCGAAGACCTACATGTACATTCTAACTACTCTGATGGAGTTTCAAGTGTAGATGAGATTGTGCAAAAAGCAACATCTCTGAAACTCAAGGCTATCGCTATTGCTGACCACTTCTGGCCATCACTGGGCTCTCGAAAGGGGGGAAAGGACCTTATTGAACGGAGACGACATGAGATTGAAACAAATCAGAACCACACCGCAGGCTTGACAATCCTTGATGCTGCAGAGGTAGATATCCAATCAAATGGAGAGCTCGCACCTGTCGCTGGAGGAATGGACCAGTTCGACCTTGTCATAGGTTCCTTTCACTGGTACACCGACTCCACCAGATGGGCGTCTTCCCTCGTACAGGCTCTCAGAAAGAGCAGATTTCAGATCTTGGGGCATTGGGACGGGTATCTTTCCTCGTACCGGGAGGAGGATGGCAGGATTGCAGCTGAGGCATTGGCTACTGCAGAGGTCGCCATTGAACTCAATGGGAGATACTCGGTCGAGCATATCGGATTCCTTGAGCTAGCAAAAGCACATGGGTGCGTCTTTACGTTTGGGAGCGACTCACATCATGTGAGTACTGTGGGAGACCTAGACTTCCAGGAGAAACTCGCGTCAAGTATGAACCTTGACATCATGAAGATAACACAATGAGTATATCCAGAAGCCTTTTCATATACGAAGTTCTGAGTTAGATTATTGGAGATGACCAATGATGGGTGATGAATTCGTTTTCCCCTCTGACGAGTGGATTGCACTGTATATGGAACTCCTGAACAAGAATGATCGATATGAAGACGCAGCTAAGACCTGGGAGGGTGACTTTGTCTTCGAGATCACTGCAGATGGAGAAGTCATAGAGGAGCCAATAAGGTTCTACATGGACCTCTGGCATGGCAAGTGCAGGGCAGCCAGAATGGCTGAACCTGGTGACGCTGCTGAGTTTGTGTATTCAGGACCCTATAAGAACTGGAAGCTTCTGTTTGATGGCAAGATTGATCCAATCAAAGGAATCATGGCTCGTAAGTTCAAGCTCGATGGTGACATGGGCAAGGTGATGCGATACACTAAGGCAGCGCTTGAGCTTGTGGCTACGACACGACAGGTTCCTACAAAGTATCTCGACGAGTAGGTAGCAAAATCATAGACTTTGATGAGGGGTAACAATGGCTCTCATTCACACGGAACTCTGCGACACAGTTGGGATTAAACACCCTATACTCCAGGGAGGTATGGGACCGTATAAGACCGAGTCGCTTGCTATTGCAGTGGCTAATGCTGGTGCCTTGGGAATAATAAGCTGCATTGGTATGGCAGCCACTCTTATACCCGAAGCAGCTCCAATCGATGCACAGAGATTATTCGGATCAGATCCCCCTGCAGTCATCCTTCAGAAGTCGATTGAAACCGTGACAGAACGGACCCGCACCTCTGGCGGGGTTTTTGGGGTGAATGTACCAGTAGCAGCAGAGTTCATTCTGGCATCAAAGATGTTTGTCGAACAGACCATTGAGTCCTGCAGATCAAACTCCGACACTGAACGGGCACTTCGGGTCGTTGTGACCTCAGCAGGCAATCCGAAACCATGGTCAGTTCTCAAGGATGAGGGATTCATCTGGATTCATGTTGTTCCATCGGTCTACCACGCAAAGAAGGCTGAATCTGCTGGTGCTGATGTCATCGTGGCATCAGGGCATGAGGGAGGAGCACATGTTTCTTGGGACCCAGTCCATTCACTGGTTCTGATACCTGCTGTTGCAAAGTCTGTGAAGACACCAGTGGTAGGAGCAGGTGGATTCTGTGATGGTTCAACCCTCGCTGCAGCTCTATGTATGGGAGCTACTGGAATACAGATGGGCACAAGGTTCATAGCAACAAAAGAGAGCGATTTCGAACCCATGTGGAAACAAGCAATCTTAGATAGAGAGGAGCGTCAGACTCTCGTAGGTCGAGGTCTCTTTGGACCAATGCGGTTCCTCCGAAACAAGAGAGCCGAGGAGATTGTTGAACAGACATTGTCGGACCTGCCCAACTTCTATCTTGGTGAGCCATTGGACTCGAATGAAGAGATCTTGAGGCTTGAACAGACAGGGTTTGATGACCTCCTAGATAGGAAGGAGAATACTGCCTTGATGTTTGGAGGAGAGGTTGTTGGACGAATCCGAGACCTTCCCACAACGGCTGAACTTATTGAGGGCATAGTCTCAGAGGCATCTCAAGTGCTCAACAAGGCCCCCAAGTTTGTAATTGACATGTGAGAGAAGGCAGTGCGAGGAATTAAAGGGGCGCTAGTCCTCAATATTGTAGTATATTTTCATTAGAGGAGAGATTGGAATGGTCTGGTGGTTCTTTTGTCCTAACATCACTTTTGGCGAGGATGCTCTGAGTGAGCTTGAAACGATAAAAGGCGAGAAGGCCTTCATTGTGACTGACAAGGTGATTAACAGCCTGGGACTTGCGGAGAAGGTCTGTAGGATACTAACTGAGAGACAGTGGGAGGTGGCAATATGGGATGGTGTTGAGCCTGACCCAAAGGTCTCCACGGTGAAGGATGCAGCGCTGGCGATAAAGAGGTTTGGTGCGGACTGGATAATCGCCATTGGCGGCGGAAGTGTCATGGACACAGCGAAGGCAGCATGGGTCCTCTACGAGAAGCCGGATGTGGAGCTCCACGCACTCACACCCTTCGATGAGTTGGGACTTCGCACGAAGGCGAAACTTGTGTGCATTCCAACCACCACGGGAACAGGCTCTGAAGCGACCAAGGCAATCGTCATTCGAGATGATGAAACGGGAAGAAAGTTCGCTACCATTAATCCTCAGC
>JAEORX010000086.1 GCA_016840685.1 Candidatus Thorarchaeota archaeon | reverse complement strand
TGCAAGAAAGTCGAATAAAGAGTGGGAGCGGTTCAGTAATTGTTACGCCATTTTGGCTACAGGAACAATTGCAGAGTTAATTCTTTCACTATATTTTGCTAACTTGAACTACAACTGTGCCCCAAATGTACCTCCTTCTTCTTTCAGTCTACGTATTTTCTTCACATACCTGTTTTTCATGACTGTATGGTCATTCATTCCTTGGTTAGACTTGCTTCATCAATATTATATGCTACGACATTCTACTACTGCATGATACAATTTTCTGAAAAAATGAGTAAACGAAATGACGCTGCCTTTAAGTGAGTCATATATCACTTTGATTAAAAAAAGGTGCGACAAATGGAAACTGCTGTTGCAGAGATTGAAGAGATAATCAACAGAGAGACTCAAGCTTGGGATACGAAGGATGTTGAACTACTCCTCACTGTTTTTCATCAGGACATGGTCTGGCCCTGGCCTCCTGATGCAAAGACCCATAATCCAATGAAATGGGTCTTCCCATGGGGTAGATATAATACAGACCGCTGGGGAAGACTATGGCAAGAGCTCTTTGATACTCATGATCTTGTACACAATATCAGAACCATTAAGAGAATTGAGGTTTCCAAAGAGGCGGATGGAGCATTTGCAGTTGTAGATATTGATACATTGTGGCGAGATGATTCTGGAAATGAAGACCACTGGATTGGTCGGACCTGCAAATTCTACTCAAAGGTTGGCAAAGAATGGAAGATGACAGCGCAGATTGGCGTTCTTGACTATGATTTTTGATTCTCCGAATCCTTAAGACTCGCCATGTTATTACTTGATGTTTAGAAACTCTTAGGAGATATCATAGTGAAACGCAAGATTGTCAATCTAGGGCTTTCCTTCATCGGCCCAATAGTATTAATCATTCTACTCACTATGCCAATCGGACCACTCACTGGAGGGTTGGGTATACTCCAACCTTGGGGTGGCATATTTGATACCACAAGGGGATTGAATGAACCAGTTCAACAGACAATTAGACTACCAGGATTGGAAAATGAAGTCACTATTCTCATTGATTATAATGGAGTCCCTCACATCTATGCTGAAAGCGTTGAAGATGCATACATGGGTCTTGGCTATATGCATGCGAAAGACAGACTGTTTCAGATGTTCATCCAAAATCGCCTGGCTGCAGGACGAGTGAGCGAGGTTGTTGGTGGTTATGCCAATAGTTCTGATAAGATATATCGGACCATCGGTCTGATGAGGACAGCTCAAGCTTCACTTGATTGGTATATTAAAAATGAGGATACCCATCCTGAGGCTGCCTATGCTTTGGATCTAATGACTGCTCAAGTGGCTGGTATCAATTTCTTTATTGACCATATGACTAGTGAGAACACTCCAATCGAGTTCAAGATTTTGGGAATAGATCCTGAGCCTTGGACCATGGAGGATATGTTCCTAGGTGCTTCATTCATAACTTGGAGTTTAACTGGAGACTTCACAGACCTCTCTCGCTTCTGGCTCAGAGAGAATATCCAGAATGATACACTCTATGACGAGCTCTATCCTGATGTTATACCATTCACAAACTTTACAATCAGTGAACAGACGAATCTGGACATCAATGACTACCCTGATGCACCCGGTGGATATCCTGCTCCTGAGATATTGCCTTCGAATTTGTGTGATGACGAGGATGTAGAGATTGACACCACACGATTGGCACTGTTAATGAGTGAGCTTCGAAGAGTTGTTGATCCCTTTGGGTTGAAGGCATCTATTGGGAGTAATAATTGGGCAATATCAGGTTCACGATCATCTACTGGTTCACCGATAATCTGCAACGATGCACACATGCCCTTGACGGCTCCGAACCTTGTCTATGAGGCGCATCTCTCTGTACCTGGAGTCATGAATGTCATGGGAATTACTTTACCTGGAATGCCTTCAGTTGAATCTGGATTCAATGACTACATCGCTTGGGGATTCACCAATGGTGGTGTGGATGTGTTGGATATTTTCGTGGAAGAGTTGAACCCAGCAAACTCCAGTGAATATAACTACAATGGGGAATATCGAGCTTTCAATATTATTGATGAACCAATACGTACCAAAGAAGGAGTAGATATCCCGTTCCAAGTTAAGACCTCAGTTCACGGTCCATTAATTGATAGTGTTGTAGAGAACTTGGAAACTGGTTCACCGAATCTTGCTATGAATTGGACCGGTAACAGTGTGAGCCATCTAATAATGGCTGCTACGCAATTTAACAAAGCCAAGAACATGAACGAGTTCTTCGATGCAATCTACTGGTGGGACAATCCGGTCTTCAATTTTGCATATGCGGATGTTGAAGGAAACATAGCAATGACAGTCTGTGGTCGATTTCCAATCAGAAGTGGTTACTCTGGGCTATTTCCCGTGACAGCTCTCAATGACTCTGTAGGAATGGTCAGTAACATTCCTTATGCTTACCTTCCTCGAGAGATCAATCCTTCGAGAGGGTTCGTCACTTCTACCAATCAACGGTCAATTGATCCGATGTTGTATAATTACTCTATAGTGGGTACATTCAGTGATGGCTATCGTTCCAGAAGAATCAGCGAATTATTAACATATGACGACCATATATCAGTTGAAGATATGATGAGATTCCAGGCCGATGTGCTTGAGATTCGAGCACGTAGTATTGTACCTCTAGTAGTAACAGCTTGGGACTCACTCAGTGATAATAATTACACAATTGACTTGGTAGTCGATTGGCTACGTGACTGGAATTTTCAAATGGAAACTGACTTGAAGGCGCCTACAATATGGTTACATCTTCTTGAATCGATTCAGGTCGAATTGTTTGATGAGCTTCGATTTCTCAATGATGAAATAGAAAGCTCCACAATGAAACAAACAGCACTCCCATCAAGTCCCTATCCTCACTCTCCAGTGATAGAACAAATCCTACTAGAGAACAATTCAGATTTGATTGACGATGAAAGGACACTAGGAGTTACCGAAACGAGGGATGATATTCTCGTCAGATCATTACGAAGTACGATAAATGTGATGTATGAAACATACGGTTCAGATACACAAAACTGGGTTTATGGATTGCATCATACTGTCAACATTGATCATATGGCTGGTCTTACAACGATTGAAGGAGGTCCTATCCGAGGACAGCATACATTGTTTCCCTCACGAGGTTGGGAAATGGGGTCTGGACCTGTTTACAGGTTCATACTCGATTTAGCCACCAAAGAGAATTCCAAATTCGTCATAGCTGGAGGTCAGAGCGGCAATCTTTTCAGTGACCATTTTGATGACATGTTTCAACTATGGTTCACTTTCGATGAAGTTGAAGAACACTACCAATACCATGAGATATTCTACTTTGCCTTAGCTGATGATTTCATTGAGTCTGACATTGCTGCTACTCTTATTGAAAGAAGAATAATCTTGCTCCCCTGAAACCTCTCTCCTAATGCTTAAAGGGCACAACATACATAGCAAAAGAATCGAATTATTAAGAGTTGGAGAGAAAATGAAGAGAAAGGGCGTGAACCTTGTTCTTTCATTCATTGGTCCAATAGTACTGATCATCATCCTGACGATGCCTATTGGTCCATTGACCGGAGGATTGGGTATCATTCAACCCATTGGTGGAATCTTCGACAACGGCGCTCCAGAGCCTGGAGATCAGGTAATTACTCTCCCTGGACTTGATGCTGAAGTTGAAGTGATAATCGACCATTTGGGAATTCCCCACATCTATGCTGAGTCCACCTATGATGCCTTTATGGCGCTAGGGTATATGCATGCAAAAGACAGACTGTTTCAGGTTGTTATGCAGAATGCTTTTGCAGCTGGTCGGGTCAGCGAGATTGTGGGTGCTTATGCTGCTAGTTCTGACAAGTTCTACCGTTCAATCGGTCTTGCCCGCTCTGCTCAAGACTCACTTGAGTGGTTTGAGGCAAATGCAGCTTCTGACCCAGACATTCAAGAAGCACTCAATGGTATGTATGCAGAAGTTGCAGGTGCAAATGCGTACATCAGCTCTCTGACAAGCGCGACTATGCCAATGGAGTTCAAGGTTCTAGGATACACTCCTGAACCATGGACGGTTGTTGATTGTTTCATAAATGCCAAGATGCTTGCCTGGGGTCTTGCTGGTGGATTGATGGACTTTGAACGTCAGTGGATTCGAAACACACTCGACAACGACACTCTGTACAACGATTTATTTCCTGATATAATGCCTTATACAATTCCTATAATTCAGGAACAGTACAACCTCAGTCTTGCTGAGTATCCACTTGGTCCAGGAAAGGTTCCGCTCTCTTTGGTTCCTGAAAAGTCCTCGAGTATTTCATTAGCTGAGGAGGCAGTAATTCCTCAAGAAAAGTTGGAGGCTATGGTCAATATGATGAATGAGATTGCCCAACCATTTGGTGATATTGAGTTCGTTGGCAGCAATAACTGGGCAATCAACGGTTCCAAGTCATCAACAGGAATGCCCATTGTGGCTGGAGACCCGCATCTTGGACATCAAGCACCATCAGTATGGTATGAAGCACACATCGTTGTACCTGGTGTCCTTGATGTAACTGGAACCACATTTCCAGGACTACCAGCAGTTCTCATCGGTCATAATGATCACATCGCATATAGCTTCACAAATGTTGGTGCTGATGTCAATGACATCTTTGTTGAACAGCTTAATCCTGCAAATCCTGACCAATACATGTACAATGGTGAGTGGAGAAACTTCATCATCCACCAAGAGGACATTCTTACAAAGGAGGGTGATGTCATTGAATTCACTGTCAAGGAATCAGTCCACGGACCTTGCATCGACTCTGTCTATAGCACCTATAGTTCAGATTCTGAAACACATCCGAACTTGGCTATGAATTGGACGATATCAGGTGCAACGCATGAGTTGGTTGCCACTTCCAAACTGATGCAGGCTGATGATGTCAATGAGGCGATAGATGCATTCTACTGGTGGGACAGTGCAGCTCAGAATTGTGTGTTTGGTGATGACTCTGGCAACATCGCTATGCTTGTCGTTGGGCGATTCCCAATCCGAGTAGGATATACTGGTGAATACCCAGTGACAGCTCTCAATGACTCTATTGGAATGGTGAGTTGGGTTCCATATGCGTACAACCCTCGAGAAGTAAATCCATCTCGAGGATTTGTTTCGTCAGCCAACCAGCGAACAATCGCTCCAGGAAATTACGCCTATGACATACTTGGTCCACAAGCTAATGGATATCGAGGCAGGCGAATCTTTCATCTCTTGGACGTGAATGATGACATTTCAGTGGATGACATGAAACGATTCCAAGCTGATGTTGTAGAGGTCAGAGCAGAAGTCATCGTTCCATATATCGTCGATGCTTGGGATGCAGTGGGCGATGGCAACACAACCTTAGCTGATGCAGTAGACCTGCTCAGAAACTGGGAATACGATATGGAACCTGACCTTGTGGCACCAACTATCTGGATGTATCTTATTGATGCACTCCACCATGAGGTCTTTGATGAAATCAGAACTATTGATAGTTCGATTCCGCTCTCAAGGACTCCAATCTTGGAGGAGCTCATTGTGACTGACGGTACTTGGTACTTGGATGACCATACTACTGTGCCTGTTGAATCTCGTAATGAGATTCTTGTACAAGCATTAATTTCTGCAATTGATAGACTTACTGCAGAGTGGGTTAATGAGCCCAATTGGGAATATGGAAATCGTCATGTCATTGAAATTGACCATCTGGCTGGTTTCACAACAATTGGAAACGAACGGCCTCTCCGTGGTCAGAACACACTAAATGTGGCTACAAATTGGAGGCCGGGGAGTGGTCCATCAACAAGACTAATTGCTGATATGAGCAACATCGAAATGTCGTACATGGCTTACCCGGGTGGCGAGAGTGGGAATATCTTCAGTCCTCACTTTGCTGACATCTTTGAAATCTGGTACTCATTTGACGAGGTCACTGAGCAACATGGATATCATATTCTGTACTTCTACTCGACAGCAGATGCATTTAGAGCTGCAGACACTGATGGCACCTTGATAGAGAGGACCATCACATTTGTAAAATAGGAGGTTATGATATGGGAAAGATCGATGATACAATTCCTAAACTTGCCTTTCTCCCTGCATTAGTGATTACTATTGTCTTTGGTATAGCGCTACAGTTGGCCGGTGACTGGAAACTGATGCTAATCGCTGGAGCGCTAGGAGCTTTGTTTGTGAGGAGAATTCGTAAGGCATTCTTGGTTGGATTTCTTGGGATAGGTATTGCATGGAGCATCCTCTTTGTTTATCTATCAATGACAGCTCAGGCAATGGATGTAGCTAACATCTTCATAAGCCTTCTTGGTCTTGAAGGACTTGGGATCATTGTGATAGTGATTAGCGTCCTCATTGGTGCCTTACTTGGTGGTTTCGGAGGGATGTTGGGACGAGCCCTCTATGAATTCATAGATGAGATTCTTCCATCTGATGGTGGCGGCGAACAAGCTCCTCCTCCTGAACCAGAAAAGGTCGAAGAAGAATCTGAATCAGAAGAATAAACAATGATGCTGTGGCACTCGTTGCCACAGCTCTCTCATTTTTTCTTCCACATGAATGTAGTCAAAGAAAGTAGTGCAGCTATTCCTACCAAGGCGATTACTAGAACGAATTGATTATATGGGCCAGAACGGAATATGCTCTCTTCTATCTCTATTCTGTAGATTGAGTCGTTGGAATAGACAACATACCAAACACCACTGTATGGAATTTCAATGCTCCAAGTGAGTTCCTGAAGACCCAAGCGTTTCAGTAATGGAGTGGCTGATGAGCTCTCAACCCATGAGTTATAGTTCTCTTCATCGAAGACATAGAAGTCGATTCCACCTAGTAGCCAGTTGTCATACTCCGTCTGGTCACCGGGGAAAAGTTCTCCATTATGAGATATCAGAAATTCTCCTGAGAGTGTGTCACCTGCAGAGCATTGTATGGGAAATGATTCCCAGTCATGGGCATTAATCAGAATCTCGTTGGAAAATAGAAGTTCATGGTTGGGAGTACTGTCCTGTTCAAATGCACTTGCACAGGTAGCAATACTCAATGCAATGACTATGCACATGATAATCAATGACTTTCTCAAGAGAAGGACTCCTTTCATCACGATAAAACTCGTTGAGTTAATTCTTTTGGCCAAGTATATTTCCTCTCAGATTCAATTGAAACTGAAAGGGGACCTGTCATTAAGAGTAGGAGTGGATATGAGAAATACCTCCATGATACAGGTATCAGCTATTCATTCTTCATCATTGCCGCATTAGCATTTCTTGTTCAACTCTTGGGTCAATGGCAGTTAATGATACTGGCTGGTATGCTCGGACGTGTTTTTGTGAAACGGCACATTCATGCTTTCATTGCTGGTTTTCTTGGGGTGGCCATCGCATGGTCAATCCTCTTCGTCATTCTAGTGGCTGTAGCTCAAGCGCATATAGTAGGAGAGGTCTTCGCGATTCTGATCGGAGCAGCTGGTGCTGGTTGTTTCATCGTGTTTCTTTCAATTTTGTTTTGAGGTTTCTTAGGAGGAAGCGGGGCACTGGTGGGATATTCTGTCAAGGATATAGCTAATGATTACTTGGGATAGCTACTACCAGCGGTAACTTTTATCAAGACAATTGATGCCGCCCGGACTTGATGAATTGGAGAAAGCTAAGATGAAACTCCTTGTTACTTATAGAAGTGTCACGGGTAATACGAAAAAGATTGCAGAAGCTGTTTTTGGTGTATTAGAAGGTGAGAAGGAAATCAAGCCCTTTCGAGATGTTGATACGTTGGAAGGATATGACTTCGTCTTTGTAGGATGTCCGATAGAGTTCTTTGGAGTAGGTAAGACAACGAAGAAGTGGTTGTATAAACATATCCAAGGAAAGAGAATCGGATTGTTCTGCACTCATGGGGCTCCTGAACTTGCACCCGGTGTCCCAATATGGACTGATGCGTTAAAGGATGTGGCAACTGATGCAGGAGCTGAGATTGTCAACTTCTTCAACTGTCAAGGTGAGCTCAGTCAGAAGGTTCTGGATATGATGTCGGCTGATGATGATCCATATGTAAGAAAATTGGCCAGTTTCGGTCGTGATGGATCAATAGGACAACCTGATGAATTCAGAATCGAGAAAGCTCGAGAGTTCGCTAGAAGAACAATGAAGAAGATGCTATAGCAGATCTTGCTAATTACATGCTGAGGATTTTAATTTCAGGGAGAATCATCATTGCTGCACTAACAACTGATCAGCTCTCCGAAATGCGAAATACTATGTAAAAGACTATGAATTCTACAAGGATAAGGATGAGTTTCCATTTGGCAATGTTAGCTCGTTCAAGAAGATGTACGCAAAACGAATTGCCACTAGTTCACTGAAGGGAATGATGAAGAATCGGTAAGTACGAAACAGATTTAACTATGGTTAAGAAAGAACCAGTACATGAGTTGAAGGAAGGTCTTTTATCTTCCGACTTTCTGAAAACCATCATGCACTAAGGATATTGGTGAAGAGTATGCATCGAGAGATTACCAAGGGAATCCACTACATCGGCGTTGATGATCATCACACAGAACTATTCGAAAACCTCTGGTCCATACCATTTGGGGTTTCGTACAATAGCTACTTGATTGTGGATGAGAAGATAGCACTCATCGAAACTGTGAAGGGTCCTTGGTCTGAGGAGTGGCTTGCAAACATACGTGACATCGTTGACCCTGCAAAGATAGATTATATCATTCTAAATCATATGGAACCTGACCATACAAGTTCTCTTCCTGATATTGCTAAAATTGCCAAGAATGCAACGCTGGTATACACAAACAAAGCCTCTGATATGCAGAAATCCTTCTATGATCTTTCTCTGGAGGAAAAGATAGTCGAGGACTTGGAGGAGATCTCCCTAGGGAAGAAGATTCTCAAGTTTGTGCACGCACCGTTCTTGCATTGGCCTGAAACCATGATGACCTACTTAGTCGAGGATGAGGTCCTCTTCTCCTGTGATGCCTTTGGAGCCTTTGGTGCATTGAATGGAAAAGTGTTTGATGATGAGATTGACATGCGAATGGTCGAGTCTGAGAGTCGACGCTACCTCTCTGCAATCATTACTTCTTACTTCAAGTTTGTACAGAGGGGAATCGAGAAGGTTAAAGACCTGGGAATTGGTATCAAAATGATCGCTCCTAGTCATGGTCCCATCTATCGCAAAGACCCTATGTGGATTGTCAACAAGTATGATGAGTGGACAAGACCTGAACTCGAGAAATACGCGACTATCGTGTACGGGACGATGTATGGATACACGCATCGTCTGGCTATGAAACTCAAGAAGGAACTGATTGACCTTGGCGTGGAGGTCAGAATGCACAACATCTCCTATACTGAGATGAGCAGAGTTCTCGTTGACTCAGTTAGAGCAGGCGTTCTGGTTATAGGTTCTCCCACCTATGATGCGTTTCCATTCCCAAAGATATGGGCATTTGTGAATGAGGTTCAGGGAAAGAGATTCCCGGTCAAGACAGTGGCTCTCTTTGGAACCTATGGATGGGGTGGTGGAGGAGTCAAGAAGCTTCAGAGTATGTTTGAGGAGATGAAGTTTGAGATTCTGGAGCCTGTTGTTCGCGTCAAGGCGAGACCCTCCGAGGAAGAGGGTGAACAGGTCAAGATGCTTGCTAAAGTCATTGCGAATCACCTGAAATAGAAAGTTAGTCTTGTCTAACCGCATTCTTATTAATAACATCCCCCCGAACAACGTATTCTCGCAATTGCGTAGAACCAACGTGGAGGGTATACTCCACTGAGAGAGTTGAAAGAAATGAGTCTTAAGGGAACAAAAACCGAGAAGAACTTGCTTACCTCTTTTGCTGGCGAGTCTCAAGCACGCAACAGATATACAATTGCTGCCAAGACTGCTAAGAAAGAGGGCTACCCTCATATTGCTGCGATCTTTGAAGAAACAGCAAGTCATGAGCTGGAACATGCAAAGCGGTTCTTCAAAGCTCTGAAGGAAGGTGGAGCCACAGAAGCAATCAAGGTTGAATGGGACTTCCCAACGAGCGGCGGGTATGAAGATACTGAGTCACTACTCAGACATGCGGCTGCTGGTGAGAAGTTTGAGTTCACGGATATGTATCCTGGTTATGCTGACATAGCAGAGAAAGAGGGCTTCAAGAACATCGCGCACATGTGGCGGATGATTGCGAAGGCTGAAACTTGGCATCATGAGCGTTACCTCGCTTTGGCTGAGCAGATCAAGGATGGCACCATGTTCAAGAAGAAGCAAAAAGTGAAATGGCGATGTAGCAACTGTGGCTATATCCATGAGGGTGAAAGTCCACCAGACGCATGTCCAGCTTGTCAACATGACAAAGGCTACTTCATGCTTCACTTTTCTGAGTATTAGAAAAATCAAAGCGACCCATGACAAAGGAGTCACGGGTCATATCCTTTCTTTTTTTCACTTATACCCACAAAATATCCAACTACTACTCCTGAGGAATCGATAATGAGGATTCGTAGATGGTTAAGATGGCGCATAATCACGCTACAAGAGCGAACTTCAGATACGACCCAACAAAAGCGGGTCTACCATTAAAACACCCATCGATGATGCGTTTCACTGAAGTGGTCTGGCATGGTGAGGATGATGAGGGATATTGTGTGTATAAGAAAGATCCTAAGACGGATGAGATTCTTCGAGTAGATTTTCTCCCTCCTGACTAAAAATCGCGCATTTGTTTCATTCGACATTGAAGTCCTCAAAGCAGTTTTGACACTTGACCATGTTCCAGGTTATGTCCTTCTTCCTATAGGAGAACACTGCACCGCATTTTGGGCATTTTAATGGAGCAGTCATATCTTCCACAGCATAGATTGATTCTAGATTCTGTGTGGGCCGCGGTGTCGTTTGTCTTGATCTTTGACCGACATAAACCGATTTGGGTTTGTCCGACCCGACCTCAGCACCATAGCACAACCAAGCCTTCTTTCCCTTTATGCCTACCCACCAGCAGGTTACGCCAAAAACAAGGAGAATGAATCCTATTGGAATGAGTTCTGCGCCAGGTGTAATGGTAGCTCCAGTCATTATGACTCGAAAAATGAGCCCTACAAAGAACCACATACAACAAATAACACCTTGACAACATGTGTCGATGGCACTCTTTGGTTTCACTTGTGCTGAGCTTCGAGGTTTTTTGTCCAAATTGGCATGGGGTATAGTGCTACCAGGTGTCAACACTGATTCGACGAGAACCAAAATGCGATTGACTTGGACAACGCTTCCTTTGTAACGTCTTGTGACCCGTCCATCTGGTAGTTCCAAATCGATAGAAACATATGCACCAATATGTCCTGAGCTCTCAGCACGAGCTGAACGAATCATTTCTAAAGCACTCGAGTGCAGTATCTCACGCTTTTTGAAGAAGATGATTTGCCTATTAGTGAAAACAAGATCGCCATTGATTTGTTTTCCTGAAGGATCCACGAATTTCATGTCTTCTTTAAGCAGGACTCCCTCATTTGCGTCATATGCATCAATATCGGCCACATAACTCCCTGATAGCCTGCTTAGTCAATCCAATATTTATCTCTTCACCCGAGTCAGGAATTGGGTGAATTTGTACGATAGACTCAAATCCCAAGTGGAATCATGTTGCTTCGTGACAAAAATGAAGAGTCTATACGGACGTGATTTGATAACCACACAAGAATGGAGTGTTGAAGAACTAGAAAGGACACTAGACCTCTCTTTTGAGTTCAGGGCAAATCGTTATGACCATCCTCTAAACAACTGTCTTGATAGAAGGACATTCTTCATGTTCTTCTACAATCCCAGTGTGCGGACCAGACAATCATTTGAGGCTGCCGCCACTGAGCTTGGAGGACATGCTCAGTTCCTAGAGCCAAAGACCATGAGGCTAAAGACTGGTAAGTCATCAGGTGAGACTGTCGAGGATGCCGCTCAAGTGATGAGTAGATACGCAGTTGGACTCGGAATTAGAATTCTAGAGACTGGCATTGAGTATTATGGTCAGGGCGATGAGCTCCTGAGACAATATGCAGATAATGCAAGTATTCCGATTATCTCAATGGCCCACGACAAGTTCCACCCATGCCAGGGTCTCGCTGATGTCATGGGCTATAAACAGCATGTCGGTAAGAACCTCAAGGGTAAGAAAATACTACAGGTCTGGGGCAAAGGTGCCCTTGTTCGGTCATGGTGTAGTGTCCAAGAGAGTATTCTGATCACCTCAAGACTTGGAATGGATGTCACTCTCGCACATCCTCCGGGTTATGATTTAGACCCTGGGGTCATCAAGTGGTGTGAGGAGAATGCTGAGGCAGCCGACAGCAGGTTCGAGATAG
>JAEORX010000085.1 GCA_016840685.1 Candidatus Thorarchaeota archaeon | reverse complement strand
GATCAATATGTCTTTCACATGAGAGGAGGGACAGGGTGCATGGATGATCATGCATCCTTTCCTCTATCTTATAGATTCACCTCATCAAGGGGGCAAGCATGTGTAATCATCAACCAAGGAGAGGCACCATGAGAAACTTCATCATGAAATCGGCATGTACATTGGCAGGAGCAACAGTCGGGTTTCTATACGGAACAACGCTCATTCCTGTTGGATGGGCACTTGACCTTGTTGCACCAGTGAGCTTCCCCCTTCTATCAGCCGTAAATGGATATGCTGTTACAGAGAGCAAGAGAGCAGCTCTGGTTGGTGGAGTCATCGGTATGGCTTTCATACCATTGGCTCCTTTGGACGCCATCACAAAGCCTGTCACGGCTCCTCTGGGTGGAGCTATCATGGGTGGAATCATTGGGTTCTCAACAAGCAAGAGAGTGATGTAATGACCTATCTGGAAGAACTAGTTGAACACATGGCCTTCTTGGAAGTGGAGGCTTGTCACAATCAGATTCCATATATGTTTGCCAGCAAGGCAAAGCAAGCAGTAATGGAAGGTTTGGTATTCAACACAACGGTAAACATGCTCAGTGAGATGAGCGAGCCTTTGAGGAGGCAAGTGCTAAAGGAGGGACTACACGGAGACGAATACACCAACAACATAAGCTATGTGAGGTTTGCCAACAGGGCAGTCAAACATATGCTTTCTCTCGCCAAAGAAAGGTTCTAAGATGTTGTTCAGTATCTATAAAGCCATGTGTGAAGTTTGGGATATCCTGCTCGGCACGGAAGCAAACAGTGCTGTGGCAGACGTACTGGAGGCAGAAGGATGTGTGCAACCACTATCGCCATTGCCGTGGTCTGCGGAATAGTGATACTCGTATGTGACCTACTGGAGTAGGTTGCCAACAAGGAGAAACAAAATGACCTGCAACCACTGTGACAACCAATTCGAGAAGGACTTTGTAGATGGGCTGGTGGCCCAAGTCAAAGAGACCTTCCAAGAGGGTGTGAATGATGAGTGGTGTCGTTCATTCATCCGGGCGACACTCACCGATGCACTGAGGCACTACAACCAAGTGCCTGTGTATGAAGAAGACATTAACCGTTAGGAGCGCGACAACAAAAGGATAGCAACCATGCCTGATAAGTTCTTATACCGGCTCATTGGCAAGGTCAAAGACAATGTTGACCTAACTAATATGAGCAAAGAGAAACAAAACAAGTGGGTTAGGAGATTCATTGAACAATGTGTAGATAATGAGCTAGCACGGCTCAATCAAACACCATGTCATACATGTAACAAACCAGAGTGTACAAACTGTACAACACAAACTTATGTTGATACATCATGGTAACCGAGGTATTAAAGGATGGAGAGGTAAGGTATGCAGGAACACCTGACGAATGTTGGATATATATCCTGAAACATCAACCTCAATCAGTTTACTGGGCTTGTAAATATGGTGGGTGGGAGATGCGCCCAAAAGAAGAACAACTGGAGTTAACCAATGTTCAAGAAGCTCGCCGCAAAGGCCAAAGAACTCACAACCAAATTCAATGAGTTCGATGATAAGGTAAGCGAACAATGGGACGACCAATGTGACCAGCTCATCGATAAGATGGGCAACGTCATTATGGTCCGCGCCAAACAATCCAAAAACTGGGTCTCTACCAGATTCCCAAAGGAGAAAAACAATGACGTTCAATAACCGCAAACTCTCACCCAAAGAAATGCAACTCTACAAACAAGGACGTTGTATCTGCTGCGGGCAAGAACGAAAAGACAATGCCTTCTATACCTTCCACAGCAAAGACGAACCAGAATGCATCTCTTGCTTCCTGGCAAGAACACGTGTTCATGAGCCATCTCTATGGCAAATGAAAGAACACTTCGAACAAATTGAACAGGATTCTGTATACTAATACAAACATTTCTGTACTACCCTATACGGAGGATTTACACCCAATTCATGTAAGTGATTGATATCATTACATACTGCTAATTGATTAATATACAACGTATTGATTGTTATATGCAGTATAAATGATTCAGTTTAGTCATAATAGTTAAGTTTAGAGAGGGAAATAACCCCCCGCGAAGCGGAACCCCCGACGACTATAAGGAGGAGGGTCCTATACCCCCGACCATAGGGAGGGGCTTAAGGAAGGGAGGAGTACTTTAGTAAGAGGAGGGAATCATTGAGGATTCCGTTACCCTAAAGAGATATACGAGAATAGTTTTCGAGTGCACCTGGTCTGTTTCCTAATTACGCCTGGTCTATTTCTTAACTCTAACTAGTCTGTTTTCAAGGTATTTGGTCTGTTTTGTAACTCTAACTGGTCTGTTTGTAACAAAGGAGACTCTCTATGTATGAAGTATATATCAAGGATTTTTCAGGAGAATGGGAGTTTTATCATATAACAACCAGAGAAAGTGCTATTACCATCAAGGAAGAGTTAAGTAATCATCCTGATGTGTATGGTGTGGAAGTGATTCCGCCGGAAGAGCAAGAGACTCCTGAGTATGAAGCATGTGGAGCATTACCTTGGGGTAGTTGCGCGACATGCAAAGTGAAATACTGTCCATTCTAATCAAGGAGGTATCTAGATGTATAGAGGTATTAGTAGAGATCTAGAGATAGCTAGGAGTTGGGATAGTAAGAGGTGGAGCTTCTATACATTGAGTATGAAGAGGTTAACATGGTGGTTATTTGGCCGGAGGAAAGGACACAGATGGTGTCTTCCTGGGTCTACAAGTAATAGCCATCCATGGGGTGTAATTGCGCCAAAAAGAAGAGGACTATAAATGTCATTTAAAGATGATCAAGAGGTGTGGCTCGTCCGCAGAAGAGGAACAGTCTTTGAATTGGAACAGGCAAAGACATCTGCTGTTGATCTTCTAAGTGGTAGAGCAACAGTTCATACACAAGACAATTGTCTAATCCTTGTGGCTCTGAGCGAGTTATCAATCAGTCTAGAGAAAATCTTTCATACAGAAGTAGAGGCTTTGAAGTGGGCCAGTAAGATGAACTATGAATATGCTGATATGTTCTTTCGGGAATATCATAAATGCCAGGGCAGGTTGGCTGTTAAAAGGATTAAAAATGAAGCATGAGAAATGTCCAAACTGTGGAAGCAATCAGAAGCTTACTCTAGTTAAAGACATTGGCTATGATGTTCATGAAGAAGGAGAGGAACGACAACATCTTCAAAAATGTAAATGTGGATATGAACGAATGGTTATAGATTTCTATCCATTTGATAGAAGTCCTTTTCGTCTTTTCTGTAAATGGCACGAAGAGAGGAAAGATTATGAATTCGGTTGTTAATGAGGCTCCCTGATGGAACAGGTATGCGCAACTTGTGAATACTGGGCAGGAAGGAGCTATAGATATCCTCATAAGTTAAAGAGACCATGTAGATGTCTCCATGATATAGAGAATTATAGTCCAAGACTGTGTGATTATAAGATTAAGTGGACATATTGGGATGATTGGTGTGCATTATATACGCTGCAGCAGGGTAACTAAATTCTAATCGAGGAGGTTAGAATAATGCTTGAAAAAGTAACCGTAAAAGTGGAAGCAACGTGTTGCCTTGAATGTCCGTTTTGTCAAACAAAGAGGACGATTGGAGCAGGCGATGCCTTAGATTTTCTATGCAAAGCATTTCCTAAATATGAAAAAGTTATTGCAGGATATGTAGAATACGACTCAGAACTGCCGCAAGAAGGTCAAATACCTGATTGGTGCCCTTTTGCTGAGGAGAAAACAAAATGCTAATCAAGCTCCATGATGACTATGGTAATGCATTCTTGGTTAACACACATACAATCACTGTAGTGAGAGAAGGATGTGTTGAAACAAAGAACGGAAGAATGATTGACATCAAAGAGACAGCAGATGAAGTCTTGGCAATGGTTAATCCGCCGCAAGAAAAGGAGGCAAGACTAGTAGCACCAAAGTGTTACTTGCCTCCACTCGATGAATCTGAGAAGAAAAATGCTCAAACTGGGCATATCATTGATGCCATCAAGAGCTACAGGGGAAGGACGGGAGAAGGTCTTAAGAACTCAAAGAGGGCAGTAGACCATTATCGTGAATGGCCGTACTAAGGAGAAAAATCAAATGGGATACATCAATTCGTGGAGTGATGTTCGTGACGGAGAAACTGTCATTGAAGATACATATCCAGAGGTTTATAAAATTTCTACCAACAATGAGGGAGAAAGAGTACTTACTCTGGTGTCATATTGTATCGACATGGATAGGCTTTTGCCCGAAAGGAAAGAAGAACTAACTCAACGAATCGGAGAACAAAGAGTTATCGACTTCGATCCAGATTGTACTCATGACCAATCTTGGATCAAGTTTTAAGGAAGGAGCAATAAATGACTCCAGGAGACACAAAAGAGAAACATGCTATCGATATTGTGCGAGATCTCAGTATTCTGCTGAGTCCTGAAATGCTCTCAGAGGAAACAATGGAGCGTAAAGAGCGACCCGTAATTCTCGGAAGCAAGACTCGTGATAAGAAAAAGAAAAAGAGAAGGAAAGCACAGCGATGTGCACGAAGGAAGAATAGAAACTAACAGATTAAGGAAGTAAAAATGGGACATGAAGAATGTATGGACCACATGTTTGACGATGTACCTGAAGAACAGTTGAATGAAATGTATGCTCAAGAATACTTAGGAAAGGAAGTAATGAGTGTCACTATTCAGACAACAAGATTTGACTGGCTAGTTAACCCTTCAGGGCATGAAGAAGTGACAAATGCAATTATGCAAGTAGGGTGGAAATTCTTGCGCGGAGAAAGAACATTCAACAAGGAAGACGGAACAACTACATATATCCTAACTTTTGAGAGAAGAGAGGATTAAATACCTTTTGTCTAGCAAAGGAGTAAATAATGGGAATGTATCTCTCAGCTACTTCACAAGTAGGATATAGAACATTTGCTTCCATCTGTGAATATCTTAACTTGCCGAAGCCAATGGTTGATGACGAGAACTATTGTGCGATTATCAATGAAGAGACTTATAATTCTTATCAATCCGCCGCAACAAATATAATGGAGAAATACAACATCAGTCCACTAGAAGTTAAGTTCATGATTTGTTGGGCAACTATTCATGCAACAAGATTTGACTGGCTAGTTAACAACGATCATGAACTGACAGAAAGGTGGAACGATCTAGTGTTCTGCTGAGGAGAAGAACAAAAGGGAAATAGAATGGGATACTATATCAGTCCGCGAACACAGACAAAAGAAGAATGGCTTGTTGATAATGCAACAATTGTTACTGACAGAGTGTCAATTGACACAGTTCCTGAGGGCTATTGTCTTCTGTGCCATGTAAATAATGGTGCGTTTACAGCTCTTGGAGTTGTTAACTCAGAGAGAGAATTGTCAGCATGGCTACAGCCAGGAGACCATCGACCAAAAGACTTCTATTTGGCAAAGAAAGAAGTTGCTACTGAAGCAAGCGGCATGTCAATGGAAAGCTTTAAATACTAGGAGAAAAATGATGCTTAAGATCGGAGAAAAAATCAGAATCTTAGATGGTCGTGGTATAGATAAAGCCTGGGTTCGTGAAATGGACAATACGATAGGCAAAGAAGGAGTTGTTATCGATATAGATACAACCGAGGAAGTAGCAAGAATTGATCTAGGCGGAGGCGAAGACGAAGGTAAATGGTGGTATCAATTTCATTCTCTTGAACGAATACCAAAAATTACTGGAGAATGGATTGGTGATGAGTTTAAACCTAAACCTTCAGAAACAGAAGACCCACATGCTGGCATGATCTATTATCCTATGGAAGAGAAATGGGGATGGGGGCTATTATGATAAAGCTAGCAGATAAGCTAAGAGGAATTAGTGATCACTCAAAAAGCGAAGAAGACGAGCGACTTTCAAGGAGAACCAAAAGGAAAGTTGTAAAGCTTCTAAAACAAAAAGCCAAAAATTCTAGTTATCAGCATACTGTCTATTTTACTGATGGCGAACCTATAATGACAGGAGCGCTTATTGATTGGCTTAAATCTGAAGGATTCAAAGTTGATCTATTTCTAGGCAAAAATATAGAAGATAGCTACCATGTTATTAGTTGGGCACAGAAGGAGACAAAATGGTTGACTTCAAAAAACTGTTAGAGAAGAGCAGGACAAGGAAACAAGAGTTCTGGATTATTATTGCTGGCAGCCGTGAATTCAACAACTATGATCTTCTGTGTTCTAAGATGGATTATTTGATTTCTAATACTAACAAGACTGTAGTAGTTGTTAGTGGTGCTGCCCGTGGAGCAGATAAATTAGGAGAAAGGTGGGCCAAAGAAAGAGGATATAGAGTAGAACAATATCCTGCTGATTGGGACCAATATGGTAAACGTGCTGGCCCAATCAGAAATAAACAGATGGCTGAACACGCAAATGCTCTCGTGGCATTTTGGGACGGAGTCTCCAGAGGCACAGAGAATATGATCAACATTATGAAGAACTTAGAGAAGTCTGTTCGAGTAGTAAGATTCAATGAGTGGAAGTGAGAGACAAATGGAAAGTTCAAAGGAGAAAGCAGATGTATCCTGATCCATGTGATCCTCAGAACGAGGGATGGGATTAATGCCAAATGTTCTAGCCTCTTTAGCCGTCAAGGTAGGTGCGTATCAACGAAAATATCCTGAGTGGAGAGAAGGGCAAACTTGGTTTAATGTTCTCTATGAGCAACATCCAGAAATTGCTGATGACATTAGAGGAACTATTCTAGATCCATTCTACAATGATGAAAACCTGCCGAGATTCTTTAATTTTCTAACAAAACAGGAGTTTTGACATGATTACTCTAAGAGAGTTCTATGAACTATTAGAGAAACATGATTGGTATTATATGTATTCAGATGAATATAGAGTGTGGAAGAAGGGAGAAGAGGAAGCTTCTACCATCCAACAAATTGTCAAACAATCAGAAGAACACAGAAAACTACTTGAAGAATATAGTAAGCATATGTTCTCTGGACCACAGTGGGGAACAGAAAAAGGACCAAAACCTGAGAGGCCAGAATGAATGATGACAATACGATAGCCGTTAGCGTAATAATTGTAAGTTTCGTAGTCCTGGCAATAGCGCTAGTAACTTTAACAAGAGGTTGTGTAGAGGATTCAGTAGGTTCGAAGACCTGTGATCCCTATCAATCATTTGGTATTGTAGATGGTTATGCTGTCTGTAAAACGCCAGAAGGACCGACAGTTAAGGAGAGATAAAAATGAGTATTGAATCAATGAATCGTGCTTTCAACAGTATGATCGATCAATTCTCTGGCATGTGTGATCCGCCCGCAACAATGGAAGATAGGAAACAACAAGCTCAATATCAAATTGAACGTATCCGTGGATATGAAGAAGAATATATTCTTGAATTCGTAAATACCTCTAATGATGAAGTTGTTCACTCTGAAAGGTTTAGTAAGAAGGACGCAGAAAATAACGACGTGTTGTTTGACTTCACTCGAAGCAAGACAAAAGAATTCCAAAACAAAGGTATCAGCGTCATGCCAAGATTCAAAGGCAAAAAACCAACCTGGAGCTAATATGTATGCAGACAAGAAACTAATGTTGATTGTTGCAATTATAGAATTGACAGCAATTGCTATTCTTTCATTTTCTGGTGCTTATTTAGGAACAAAAATGGCCAATGAAGAAGAAACTCATGGCCTTCAAGAAAGTAGAGGTCAATGACTACTTCAAGAATCATGAAACTTTGGCTGGATTTTGCCGGTCAAATCATGCTTAACAACATTAAATTAATTGGCCTTTGTGTAAGAAAGACGATTGTTCTTCAATCTCTTCTACTGAAAGCAAAGACTGACGAGGAAAGAGCATCTGTAACAAAACTAGTTACAACTGATTATCTTGCTGAAGTGTTGCTAAATGCTCCTAATGCAAATAGTGCTCTTGATGCACTTGATACCCTGCATAGGGAGATTATTGAGCCAGAAGAAGACAAATTTGGAGATCTGTTGGCCTCTCTGTCAGTAGAAGACATGCCTAAGGCATAAAGGAGTCGATCATGGGTAAAGTTCTAATCATGCGCGGGACATCTGGAAGTGGGAAGAGTACTTACGTGACAAAAGCTGTTGCTGAGTTCGTGAGTGAGAACGATCTTCGCACAGCTGTTGTCTGCTCGGCTGATCACTTCTGGATTGACGAAGATGGTAATTACAAATTCGTCCCAGGATTGCTTCAAGAGGCACACAAAGACTGCTTCAGAAGGTTCATTCAAGCGATCGACAGCAATACCAATTTGGTAATTGTCGATAATACTAATACTCAGCTACATGAAATTGCTCCGTATCTCAGATATGCGCAATTGTTTGGATACGAAATCGAAGTTGTTCGCTGTGTATGTGATGTGGATGTCGCTGCTGAAAGGAATGTTCATGGTGTCCCGCAAAGGACAGTGGAAGCCATGAAACGACGAATGGAGAACCTGCCAAACTATTGGCCAAAAGAGAAATTAATCAGAACAGATGCTTGAACGTATTGCTGATTCAATCGTAGCTGTCCTATTCTCATTCTTCCTGGCTTTGCTTCTCATCATTTTTATTAATGGAATATTACATATTAATGTATTGTTCCCCCCGAAAGACACAATAAATGAACAAACATCGCAACGCATATGCTGTCCCTGCAAAATTCAGGAGGAAGATTAGGATGAGCATCCTATTGTTAATTGGTAACTACTTCTTGTGGGCTCTATTCACACTAGTATCTGGTCTTATTGGAGGCTATGGATTAGCCGCTGGCTTCGATGCCTTCAAAAGATCAAAAGAATGGATGAGAAACAAAAACTATATCAATAACCTTGAAGAAGAGATGCTTGCTTCTGCACAAAAAGCATAATGGATCTTATTACTCAAATGGAAGTACTTGATAGTGGTGATCGTCCGCAAGATATGGATGACGAAGGAGGTATGCCAGAAGACCTGACATTGCCGCCTAAACGCTACGAACGACTAGAAGTTAATGGAGAAGAATATGATCTGCGCAAGGCAGAAGAAACGGAGGCTGCCCAGGAAGCTACTGAGAACTATCGTAAAGACCTAAGAATGGGTGAGCTCGATGAGTACGAAGATAAGCCTACAGAGCCATTTGGAGGCGGTAGAAGTAGGCTGTTCTATGATGAGCTACGAACAAAGATGGCTAATGATTATCATGAAGGCAAACATGACTTATCATGGGACGAACAACACGAAGAATGTCAGAGAATCATTAAGATTCGTGCAGCACAATTTAGAGCTGAGAGGACATAATGCTATATCCTTTTGAGAAATATAACGAGTGTGAATGTGAATCTGGAAATGTTAAATATCCACTATATGATGGTCACGGAATCTTCTTGTCTTATGCATGTGAGGCATGTGAAAAAGAAGTTCTAGAACAATTTCGTAATGACGTCATGGAGCCTTACGAAGCAGACGAACCAATTGATGAGGAATGAGATGAGTAACGACTGGGAAAAAGATCGTAGACGACGACGTATTAAGAATAAGAAAAGAGACAAAAACAGTCGAACAAATGATAAATTCGATAAGCGCCGACGAGAAGAACAAGAAGCTGACGAACTTTATGATGAGTGGGTCGAAGAAAAAGAGTCAGTTAGACAACATGCAATCTATGATCGCTGGGTCTAAACATGAGGAGAAAAGCTAGAAAGAAGAAAGCTCGCTGTCAGAGTATTCACGCTAAGCGTCGAGCAAATGAACGTTTCGGTATCAATCTAAATAGCGAACAGCTAGTCAAAGAAATTCAAGATCAAAAACTTACCTTCCTTACTAGACAATCAAACAGAGTAACTCTATGGCGAAAGAAAGAGGACGATCTAGATATTGTTGTTGTGTATGACAGCAATACTAAAGAGATTGTAACTGTTATGCCATATGAGTGGTATCTCAGAAATGGAGGAATCGATGTCTCGCCAAAAGAAGAAGAACAAGAGATCCCAACTCTCAGAGAACAATCAGTCAAACGTTTTCACCCGAGTTACAAAGACAATTGGCTCAACGGTTGTTGAGTGGAAACAGCGTCGACAAGAAAGAAAAGAACAAAGGGAAGAAGAGAAAGAACTACTTAGAATAATGACAGAAGAAATGAAAGGATTGGCCGACAGAATGCTACTCATCGAAGCTGCTGAGCGAGCTGAGGAGAAAGCCAAGAAGCTCAGAGAAATGGCGAATGAGGTCATCTAATGATCTTTCACATCTTCGGAGGTCAACTATCCGGAAAGACAACAGTAGTTAGCAAACTAAATTCTAGATCCTTCGCTCATTGGGACATCCTTGTCCACTTCTACCAAAAACGTGAAATCATTAAAGAAAATAAGATTGATTGGGATGAATGGAGGAAACAAGAACATCTTATCGCAGTCGACCTAGAAAACTTTATCGCTGAGAATGGTGATAAACATATAGTTATCGAATCTTCTGGCCTCAACAAACATATAAACAGATGCATCAAGAAATATGGTGTAGTTCCTGTATATATGGGAGTGCCAACAGATGAGGAGGTCGTTGAAAGACTAAGAAAGAGGATCCTCGATCCAAAACAAGTAAGAATGCTCAATAAGAAAGTTCAAAAGAGAGCGAGGCAACTAGTAAACATTATGCCAAAAGCAATGTCTGTTGAAGAAGCTGTTGCCTTTATTAAGGAGAAAACAAAATGAAACGTGTATTGATGTTAGCTGTGTTCCTGCTCGGAGCATGCTCTGCTATTGTTGATGGCAAGGAGGAAGATGAAGATGCCGGTATTTATACCAATGATACTACTAGCTCTGATGATTGGAATAGCACTGGCTATAATGATACATCAGATACAACAGATTCAGAAACTGGAACAGGAGAACCGTCAACTGAAACAGACAGTGAATCAGGCGACAACACTGATTCAGAATCTTCAACTGACACTGGCACAGAAACGTCAGAAATTGACACAGAAGTAGATACTGAAGAAGAATGTAATATTAAGGGAGCATGGTGTGACACTAGCGGAGCCATCTATTCGTGTAATCAATATACCAACAGGTGGAATATCAGTCATTGTGAGAAAGAGGAGCAGACATGCGAGCCTACTTATGATGAAATTGGATACTGGAACCCCTTCTGTTACACAGAAGATCCAGAGAAAGAACTAGAAGGACAAGAAGTTCCACAAGGGAGTAGATTCATTTGCGAGAGCGAATTTATTTGCTACGAAAAAAAGCATGTTTACAGATGCGAACAAATTGGAGAATCAGAAACTATTGCAAAATATATTATGACATGTGGAGGTCAATGTCTTCCTCATGGAGACGTCCCTGAACCAAGTTACTTGTGTACCGAATAGAGAGGACAACATGTTCAAGAGATGGATTCCAAAGAAGGCAGCCATCAGAGTAAGTAAGACATACAACAATGTCCAAATGCCAGACAATTACATTGTCAAAACTGAAAAAGAAATCCTTAATATTCTTGAGCATGTAAGAGAAAACGAAGATGTCTATTGTAGGGATACCGCCCGCGAAGATAAACTCTCCGGGCTCCCTACAGTAGATGTATTCAGTAATGAATCGGGCTTCGTGCCAAATGATCCAAATACTCCAGTCATAGGAGTTATCAATTACTACTATCAAACCCCACAAGGACTAAAGCCAAAGAAAACTTCATTCTTGCCTGCCTTATTTATCTTCTTAACAGCTATTCTTGTATTTAATATTATCTTCTTTATAGAAGGAGCGGAGCAAAATAGGCTCCATAATATGTGTAAAGTCTATTACAAACATGGTAAAGCTACACATGTTGTTCTTGGAGATAAAGAATTCGATCTTGAAAATATGACAGAAGAAGACTTTGTATTCCTCAATCCTTGGCAAAAAGAAGTTCTAAAAAACACAAAAGTATCTGAGTGTATTCAAATACACAGGAGGTAGGACCATGGCCAACATCTTCTTCTTGTTATTGATTGCATTTGGAGGATCCTTTGCAGTTGCCTGGATTCTCCATTACATTCCACTTCGTCAATCATTGTTTGGTTTTGTATTTAGTCCTAGATTGCTAATGTGTAAAGCTCTTGCCCCGCTAGATGCAACTCTAACCCTTATACTTATTGCTGGCACATGGATCGGAATTACTTCCGCTGTTACTGGAATTAATATGATGGTTTATAATGTGCTAACTGGTATTGGTATCAGTTGTGGTGTTGTATTCATCAAAAAAGTAATGGTCCCCAAATGGGAAGAACAGTACAAATTAATGATATCTGACCAACAAATCAGGAGGATTTGATAGCTAAAGGAAGTAGGTTGCCATGACTGTAGATGTAACAGTAGAGATTAAATACGAATGCTGGTGCGAGAAATGTGGAGAAGGACTATGTAGAGTAACAACAGTCAGAGAAGAGAAATACGAATCAGGAAAACTAAATATATATGTAGAACCATGTCCAAAATGTCTTGAGC
>JAEORX010000084.1 GCA_016840685.1 Candidatus Thorarchaeota archaeon | reverse complement strand
GAGGATTCGCTTAATGATGACTACTGGCATTCTAGATGTCATCGAGGAGGTTGCCAAGGACTCATTCCATTATGATGAACCTGATCCAACTCCCTTTGGGATGGACCGGACTCCCTTCTCAAGATCCAATCCTGATACAGACCCTCGTCTTTTCGTGTGCAATCGAGCACTGGAAAAGGAGTTCTCAGGGTTCACATTCTACAAGTCTATCAGCTCCCGTGCAAAGTCAGAGATAATCAGGCGACTTTTCGAGTACTTTGCTTCCATCAAGTCTCAGCAGATATCGAGAATCCGTAGAGTCTGCGTCACCTTCTGAATAGCTTTTCCTTCCTTTACTAACCGCAATCTAAATTGCTTTAGAACACGTGTTCCAACAATATTAGTTAAATAGTTAACGAATATAATAGATAATTAGAAATATTTATATATATTTGATTATATGTATTTACAGTGGCCGGGAAGCCGCGAACAAGAGGACACTCCGACCTGGGACAGGATCGAAATCTCCATCGGAAATTAAGGGGATATATCCTGGGTCGGGCTGTCTGAACAGCGAGATGGATAACATGAGGAACGAACAAAACGTGATCATCCCCCCTGTGCAACTTAGCAGCCTGTCTGATTTCAATGAAGTGGCCAATGAGGCTGCAGTGATTGTCTACAGTCCCGAGTACTACCAAGGACCATTTCTGGATGACAACAAGAGACTGAGAAGGGTCACTCTGACAGCGGTGGGTGTGGAGAGAAAAGGTATGCCTTTGACCTTCAGATATGTGCTTGACGATGTAAGGGACATCGACAGAGTTGCTTCTGAGATTCTAAGAGACCTAGAGTGTCGAGGAAGTGTAGTACAAGGAACTGTGGAGAAGTCACAACCTCTAGGAGAGCTCCTCACCACCTGGCATTGATATTCAGAAACTGGCAAGATTCAACAGATTGGACCATCTCGCAACTACCGATAGTGCTTTTTATGAATTTGTAGATTCTATAGTGAGCAACAGTGACGAACCCCGAACCAGCTGACAAGATTGTCCCCCGAATTCTCCAGCAGTACTCAGAGCGTCCCAGAGGCTGGCATATTCTGAGCACTCCCCGTGGAGAGATGCTGGTGCTCAGTCCTGACTCTGCTTTTCAACTGAAACTCATTCCCCTCAATCCCTACGAGTTCACAGGGGCAGGAGTAGAGCTACCTGAGTCGTGTGAAACTGTTGAAAGGATTCGCTCGTCCCCAGAGTTCGGTCTTCGCCCCCTCAACGAATCAGACCTTCGTGGAATCCTTAACTCAATAACTGGTGACTCAGGACCCAAACTAAGTCTTGATGACATAATGAAACGCGCGCCCCGGTCTCTCGATGACCTCTCAACAGACATCCCTACTCCCGTTCTGCAGGGACCAGTCCTCATGAGACCTGACTTGGGTTCACTGAGCCCAGAGATCTTGAAGAGGCAGCTTTCCCTAGACCGCTCTGCAGAGAAGACCTTCAGGAAACGGTTCCCAGAACGTGCAGGATTTTATTTTTAATTGCTACCTGCCTGTCTAACAATAGAGATTATTAGAAACATTAGTTGTATATAATGAGGTTTCAAGTCATAATGCAAATCGATCCCTGGATTATACTCATCCATCAAGCTCTTGGTATATTGGGTATCTTGGTTGCTATCAGTCTGTTTTGCGTGTGGCGTGAGGATGATAGATTCAAATCAACTGTTGAGGAAGGAGCAACTGAGCAGGTGTGGATCTGTCAATCGTGTGGTCACAAGAATAGGCAGGTAACCCAAAGCTGCGAAGAGTGTGGGGCTAGTTACTGAACCCTGTGCTTGTGCCTTTAGAGCTTCCCTCATTAATTCATTCTTGTGAATGTCTAATTGAGCTTTATGATTCGAAATCTACTCATTCTTGACAAGAATGGCCGCGCACTTCTCTGTTCAAACTTCGGTGAGTGTCACTCACTCTGTGACAACGCTGAAGATCTCAGCAGTTTCATCAGTGCGTTGAGTTTCTTCGGTAGGGAACTGTCCGAGGCTCCATTGAATGAGATAACCCTCAGTGGCTTACGGTTTCTCTTGATGCCAAAGGAGGACCTCATCTTCTCAATCTCTGCAGATGATAATGATCCCGAAGCACACAAAAAAACCCTGAGTGAGATCATTGCACTCTTTGCTGATCTCTATGACACTTTTTCCTGCGGGATTGAAGACGAGATTGACACTGTGGTCTATCAGGAATTTCCGAAGTTCTTGGTGGATCAGGGGATTCTCAAGCTAAATTGCGGGAAATATGTGGAATGTGAGGGCTGTCCCAACAGCGAGAAGAGCCTTCCACTTCACGAGATGACCACAGCACTAGATTCCATACGAGAGAATTAGCGGGTCATGATTTTTCTGGACAAACGCAAATGTTGATGGTTGAGGATGGAGTTCGATTACCATTTGGCTTATCTGGAACTCCCTCAATTGCTAGGAGTACTTAATGACAGGAGCCCAGAACCATGGACTACGACATCATCATCAAGAACGGACGGGTTATTGATGGAACAGGTAATCCCTGGATGAGGGCGGATATCGGTATCAGAGATGGAAAGATCGCATTGGTGGGTGACCTTAGCATCTCTCAGACCACACGAGTTATTGATGCCAGCGGCCTTATAGTGACTCCAGGGTTTATTGACATTCACACGCACTCGGATCTCACTCTTCTCATTAACCCTACAGGGGAGAGCAAAGTCAGACAGGGAGTGACAACAGAGGTCTTGGGTAATTGTGGAACCAGCCCGGCACCAACCAGTGAGACAACTCTTGAGCTGCTAAAAAAGACCTGGGGGCTTGAAGCTGCTGAGGTGGACTGGCACTGGAAGACATATGGAGATTATCTGAGGAGAATCGAGAATCAGGGGACTGCAATCAACATAGTCGGGCTAGTGGGTCATGGAACAATCAGAATCGCAGTGATGGGGGTTGATAACCGCGCTCCAACTCATGAGGAATTGACCGAGATGAAGGCGCTGGTCCAGAGATCAATGGCTGAGGGAGCCTTCGGTATGTCATCTGGCCTCGTTTACCTCCCTGGTTCGTTTGCGACAACAGATGAACTCGTCGAACTCTGTAGAGTGGTCGCTGAATGTGGGGGGCTCTACACCTCTCATATCCGAGGAGAGCGTGAAACCATAGTGGACGCCCTCAAGGAGGCGATTGAGATTGCTGAGAGGTCTGGTGTCCGTCTACAGGTTTCACATAACTGTCCCAAGTATGGTGCTCACGGAAAATTTGTGGAGATGTCGAAGATTTATGATGATGCTAGGGAGAGAGGCGTGGACCTCACTATTGACAACGACGCTCATACTGACTTTAACCCTCAGCTGATTCAGGTATTACCACAATGGGCACAGGCTGGTGGTGACAAGGCTGCGGCTGAGAAACTGAGGGATCCTAAAACTCTTGAACGCATACGGCAGGAAACCCTCGATGACAGACTTCCTGGACCCGGCTATGCTGGTCTTGTAAAGCATGGTCGATGGGACAGAATCTTTCTCTTTCATGCTGTCAAGAACCAGTCCCTGATGGGTAAGAGCATAGAGGAGATTGCGAAACTCAGAGATCAAGCGCCAATTGATACTTACCTCGATTTGATTGTTGAGGAGGATGGGAACGTGAGTGGGCTCTTCAACTATATAGACGAGGAGGACATCAAGGCACTGCTCAGGCACCCACTGATGATGGTCTGTAGTGATGGGAATGCAGTCGCCCCTTATGGTGTTCTTGGAAAGATACAAGGCTACTGGCCTTGCTCCTATGGGGAATACCCATACATACTTCAGAGGTATGTTCGAGAGGAGGGAGTTCTGACTCTTCAAGAAGCAATTCGTAAGATGACATCCTTTCCAGCACAGAAGCTTGGTTTACGCGACAGAGGGCAGATACGGGAAGGCATGTGGGCTGACATTGTTGTCTTCGATTTCGACAGAATAAGAGACCGAGCTACATGTCGATTTCCTTACACATTTCCTCTTCCCAACTACCCACACAAATATCCCGAGGGGATTGAATATGTACTCGTGAATGGGCAGGTTGTTGTGCTGAAGGGAGAACACACAGGTAAGCTCGCTGGTCATGTGCTTCGATATAACATACAAACCTAGAGAGCAACGCGAGCAATGAATGCGTCTTGAAGCACAAATCTGTAATGCATGTTAGTTGAAGTGGTTGGCTGGATGAGTTGCACTGTTTCACTAATCTGTGCTGCAAATTGTCTATTACAGCTCTCTTATGTGCTTACGCGCTATCACAATATTATACTAGATTAGAGGTAGTTCGATGTATTTTCCCGATGATTTGAGACTCGCAGAGGAATCTCTGAAAAAGGCAGAAAACGAATTTCTGTCTGGAACTGATGGGATAGCTGAAACACTGCTAGGAACATTATCAACTGGAACCTTTTCCTCTGATGCGCAAAAAGCTCGAGAAAAGATGCAGAATCTGGATGAGTCTCGCTACGTAAAATGGAGTCGGTGGGTGAAAAAATATGAATTCTCAGCGTCCTTCTGGAAGGATGAGGGATATCCAAGTATTGATACCACTACGCATCAGGCCAGTAATCCCGACTGGTACTCAAAAAGAACAGGAACCACAACATTCGTAAAAGACCTTATGGTCCATCGAAATATCTCGATACCTACTATTGATGGTCAACAACAAGGGGCTCCGACCCCTCTAGGCAAACCGTCAAACAGATGGCTGCTTGATTTTGTTGCTCTTTCTAGTTTGCGTCTGTCTTTCAAAAAACATTGGGAGAACTTGGTACGAGATATTGTGATGAAACGAGCCCGAACCAACCTAGTGCTTGTAGCTGAACGATTAGGTCTGACAATCCATGAGGTTCTTGATATCGCCCGTAAAGTTAGGGATTTAGATGATCGGGTGATTGAGTATGATGTGAGTGATTCAAGTAAGAATCTGACCTACATATGTAGAAAACCAGACTCTACTTTGACTCCTCTTGTAGACATTCCTTCATAAAACATGGAAAAAATCAGAACGAAGTATGGTGGGCCGGACGTGATTTGAACACGTGACCACCGCACGTTTGAGCGTGCGTGGGAGTCAGGCTCGCATGTCAATGCGGTATCACTCGACTCTGCCATCAGTGATGACAAATTAGCCGGGCTAGACCACCGGCCCAGTGGAGTCTCTCTCCATTGCTGACGATTAAAAACGTTGCGACGCAGACCTGATTATTAACCTGTACTTCCGAAACTGTCTTCTCCATGTTTGACCTTAAGATTAGCAACTTCGAGCAAAAAACCGATAAGAGCTCAGGGGCCATAGTTGATAACTCTCTAGAGAATTTCGTTTTGTTGGGGGTCTTAAATGAAGCGCACTGATGAAATAGCTAGATTGTCGAAGAACAATATGAAAAGCGCCATTGATGTCCTAACAAAGGCATTTTGGGATGATCCATTGGTTCTCTTTTTCTATCCAGAAGAAGAGAAGAGAAAGCGTTTCTTGCCGATATTTTTCGAATTCAGACTGAAACAGGGATTGCGTTATGGGGAAGTACATGTAACATCTCCGGATATTGTTGGAGTAGCAATTTGGACTCACTCCAAGAGCATCGAAAGCACATTGTGGCGTTTAGTACGATCTGGTGGATTGAACTTATACCGTGTATTTGGTGGTGCTCTAGTAAGCAAGATGAGGAAGGTCGATGAGTTCTCGAGTGAACGAAGGAGAAGGCTAGCAGTAACTCCATACATACATCTTGGTTCCTTTGCTGTTGATCCAAAACACCAAGGAAAGGGTTATGCGAGTAAACTGATTCGTCCAATGCTACAACGTCTTGATGAAATGAGAATACACGGCTATCTAGAAACACAGAGTGAATCTAATGTTTCACTGTATCAGCATTATGGTTTTGAGGTTTTAGGGAAAGGCAGTGTACCAGATGTAGGGATTCCACACTGGGACATGATGCGAGCTCCACAAACATAAGAACACTCTAAGCCCCCGTGCTTCCGAATCCACCTTCTCCACGCTCAGTGTCAGAAAGATCATCAACCTCAATAAACTCCACTTCAGGCACAGGACGGATTGCCAACTGACTGATGCGCATCCCCTTGGTAATCTTGAAGGATTCACCATTGTGGTTTATCATGATGGTCTTCACCTCACCACGATACCCGCTGTCAATGGTGCCAGGTGTGTTGAGGACAGTGATTCCCTCCTTCAGCGCGAGTCCGCTCCGTGGTCGTACCTGTCCCTCGTATCCGGGTGGTATCTCCACTGCAATGCCTGTGGGCACTGCAAATCGTTCGCCTGGTCTGAGTTCATAGTCTATTATTGAGTAGAGGTCAAAGGCAACATCACCCTTCTTTGCAGTCCTAGGAACTTTCGCATCGGGGGAGAGCCGCTTGACACGTACCTTCACAGTCACTAGATTAGCCTCTGACTCCAACTCATAACTCGTTCAGATATACATATACGTGTTAATATATCCTAGATAATAACACTTATATACAAATTATGCATAGCACTATATGTCGCACAGTATATTGTTACACACAATAGCTGCGAACACAATGATAATACAGAGGTAAACTAAGTGTCAATGTCAAAGAAGACACAGGAAGAACTGGACCGATGGTCCAAGGAAGTCAAGCGAGGCGCTGTGACGCTTGCTATCCTTGCTCTTCTGAGTAAGAAAAGAGCATACGGGTACGAGGCAGTCAAACTCCTTGATGAAACGATGTCTTTCCTGGCTCTTGAGCAGGGCACAGTCTATCCTTTGCTGAGGCGACTAGAGAAGCGCGAGCTCCTGAAGTCCGAGTGGGACTATGCAGATCCAACAAAACCCAAGAAGTACTATGCAGTTACTGAAGAGGGTCTAAAGGCTCTGGGAGCAATGACGCAGACCTGGTCTGTTCTCTCACGCGAGATGCGTGATGTCATAATGGAGGTTGAATAGTAATGAGTAGTAGTGATCCATTGGAACTAATCGATCAATATCTTGATCGTGTTAGAATATACCTTCCTCTTGACAGTGAGGATGTAATCGTCGAACTCCAGACTCACTTGATTGAGGAGGCTGAGAGAATCGGCGGAGGCACAATGACTGCTGGCTCTGCCATGATGGCCATTGAGAGAATGGGTGATCCTAAGAATGTCGCGCATGAATATGCTGGTTCTGGGAAGAAGGTTGGACCTGTTCCTGCAGAATATGTGGCTCCCTTGAGCCGCATGCTTATCGTTCTAGCAGGAGTTGCTCTGGCACTCATAGTTGGAGCAATGATGATTGGTGCAACATTCAGTGACTTGTTTGGGTTTGGTATCGAAAACTGGCCCTTTAGCATTCCCATCATGTTGTTCATCAACATAACCATCATTCTTGTCATAATTGGCGGAATCTCATTGCTCGATAGGAGCAAACCCTTGACTGATAAGACCACTCTTGAGAGTCTCTTCGGTATTGGTGTTGAGGGATTCAAGCCCAAGACTCGTTGGGAAGCTGCTGGTGATCTAGTCATGGGGATTATCTGGGGAGTAATCCTTCTGCTGCCGCCTGTTGTTGCACTTTACACGGATGCTTTCAGAGTCTTCTACATATACGTAGTCGTTTTTCTACTCCTTGGAGCTGCAAGAGGTGCATTCTTCTATCTCTTTGGTGAGAACAACTTCAATCTGTCAGTGGAGGCCATCCTAAGTGTTGTCTGGATTGGTCTGGCGCTTATACTTGTCAACGTAGGTTTTCCAGTCCAATATGTCTATGTCAATCAAGGCGGTACTTGGGTCACATTTGATATGCTTGAGTTCTTCCAAACCAATGACATTCCATTCATCCCCTTTGACTTGATTTGGGCATTCGTCATGTTCATAACAGTCGCAATAGCTGTCTGGAGAATCATCGTTTCCAGCATGAAGATCACCATGCATCTTCGTGCAGGCAAGGGGATTTGGTGGCAGGGCAACTGGGGTGAACGACGTCGCCTTAGGAAACCATTCTGGAAGAGAGTTCTTGGAGATCAGGACTCAATCCAGGAAGGCACAGTCTATCACGATGGATACATGGATTCCGAAGAATCCCAATAGACAATGATCTTGTGGGGGTGCAATTCCCTCACATCCTCTTTTTTCATCATTTCAAATGAGTCCAGCTAAGTGTTTTATCTTTATGACACGAAAAGTCGATTCATAATCAATGGAAGCCTGTTTTCTTCTGTCATCCTCAAGTGCCATGTAATGTCCCCCTGCCCAGTATCCTGACGGTTTCTCAGGAAGCCATGTTCGAGGGAATCTGTATTGTCCCTCTCTAACACGTTGTTCTTCAAGAAGCTTCAGAGATTCGTTAAACCATGTGCTCTTTCTGGCTGTTTCAAAGGGTGCGAGGAGCTCCAGGCTGAGAAGAAGCTTGGACATCTCATTTTCCTTGGCTGGTTCGAGATAGTTTGGAAGGTGAACACTCCATCCGATAGAGTAGAATCTATCACCACGCTTCATGTAACCATAGCCCTCCTTGAGGTTCTGATACTCTGGGCTTAGAATTGTGGAGATTATCTGCTCTGCCTTCTTTCTATATTCCGTGTGATTTAGTATCCATGGCGAGCCCGCAAAACCTCTGATGTCATGTACAAAGGGTAGTCCATACTCCACCTCCCGATAGAATTGAGGATCCACAAGCCACTCTCTCTTAGTTGCTGTTTCATAGAAGCTGTCAAAACTGACATTCTCTGCGAACCAATGAGCCTTCCTGAGGCGCTCAAGAGTCATAGTTTTCACAGGTGAGGTGTCTGAGTAACCAGCATACGCTAGGAATCCCGCCAGGAGAAGCTCCGAGAATCCTTCCCATGGTCCTACCCTCTCGGGTGCTTTCTCCTTCATTCTCTCTGATAACCATACTCGAAAGGGCAAGGTCAGACTATCAAATGGCTGAAGCCCTGCATGCAGTCCAAGTTGGACCAGTTTTCCCATGACATTCTCAAAGGCTATTGGTGAACTCGAGTGTATCTGATGAAATCCGAGGTTGGGTTGTAATCTCCCAAGCCACTTCTGTACAATTGGACTGGCATGTAGATCTCTCAGGGCATCGCTCACAATTCCAAGGTCCTGTTCATGGAGAATCTCAAGTAGAGTCCTGAATCTAATGACAGGACCTGCAGTTTCAACAAGCCACCTTGCAAGCTCATCTACATCCATGGTGGTTCTTCATCGGGTCTTACGTTATCTATTCTTTGTATAATGTGAAACCATGCGCAGACTGAAATCAATAAAGGAACCAATGAGTGCCCAACTGTGAGTTGATATACCATGAGAGAGATTGAGCTGGAGATATTCGAGAGTGGCTGTCCGAGACACAAGGTCGGCGAGAAATACAACTATCCTGATGATATTGGCAAGATGTGCACCTGGTTGATAGAGAGTGCAACTCACATGATCAAGGTCCTCAGACACGATGGCAAGCTTGGATGGTCATACAAGGGCACACCCTACGAGAAGATTATCAATAGAAAGGGGGTTACGACAGAGTTTGTACGCTGCCCGGACCCGACATCAGCTGGAGTGGTCCTCAAGATTACTGCTACGAAGGTGACTCAGCCAACAAGATGAGTGTGGGATGTGGGAACCTCCAGATGGCATTGTCATATAACAATGTTATTAACAATAGTTAAATATCATATCTTGAATCGCGATGATAATATCCCCGACCATAATCTCACTAAGGGAAGGCGTAGAAGCTGCCCTGATAATTGCAATCATGTTGTCCTACCTGAGGAGGACGAACCGATCTGACCTCCGAAGGTATGTGATATCAGGAACAGTCGTAGCAATCCTTGCAAGTTTCGGTGTTGCAATCGTTGTTGGAGTGCTCTGGGGGATATTCGAAGGCCCACTGTTGAATGTGTTTGAGGGAGTTGTTGTTCTCACTGCAGCAATTCTACTGACAACCATGATTGTGTGGATGTGGAACGTTGGTGCTAGAGTAGCCCAAGAAATTGAAGAATCCATGGAAATCTCTGCTGTTCAACAGAGTGGTATCGGTTTGGCACTCCTTAGTTTCTCACTTGTCATGAGGGAAGGGGTTGAATTGTCCCTGTTCAGTATAGCTCTCGCAATCCAAGAGGGCGTTCAGAGCTACATTGGGATTGCTCTTGGCCTATCAATCGCCATCATTTTGGGAATAGGCATCTACAAAGGTTCACTCAGAATCAGCTTAAAGGCACTTTTCAAATGGACATCGGTCTTTCTCATACTATTCGCAGCTGGAATGATTGCATATGGTATTCATGAGCTGCAAGAGGCAGGCTTCCTATTAATTGGACCCATTGAGATTTGGAATATCAACCCACCACTACTACCTGGTGGTGAATATCCATTACTCCATGAAAATGGTCTGATTGGTGGAATGGCAAAAGCTCTGTTCGGATATAATGGCAACCCATCCGCTCTTGAAGTCGTTACCTATTTGGCTTACTTAGGCATCGCTTTTGCATATCTCTGGTGGAAGCAGAAGGTAGCTGACGTGAAACCGTTTGACAAACAGACAAAGACACCTCACACAACTGCTCCTACTCATTAAAGATTGACAAGAAAGAATGGTGCCGCGGGTGTGATTTGAACACAGGTATTGCCGAGGACTTGCTATTGGCATAACTGCTGCCAGGCATCGTGTGGATAACCGAAAAAGAATCGAAGAAGTCATGCAGGAACTTTTCAAACATCTTCAGAGATTTGGGAAGGACAATAGATTCATCATCTTTGATGATGCTATTATCAAGTTGGGCTCATGTTTTGTTCTATCTTCTGTTTGATGTGTTCTTTCCTTGAACAATCTATCCAGTTTTCCGTACCTTCAAAAGATAGTACACCAGCGAAATTATGAAGAGGAGAAGACCACCAAAGTGAATCACTGTAATCGTCCACCACTCAATCGCCACGGCTTCGGGTGGGGCTACCCAGTTACCTGATAACAAATCACTAAGGTAATAGAAGAACTGAATGTATAGGGGCTGGTCAAGTCCATGTTGAGCAATGATCCCAGGGATTGCTGCATCTGGTGTTATCTCTGTTATATACATAGATAAGGGGTCTCCAACAACATAGGCCAGAATGAACGTCGCAATTAGTCCGCCTATGAATAGGACTATGCCCACTACGGCTAGTTTTCCTGAGATATGCAAAAAGCTCCCTCATCGAATATATAGAATGCCTATCCAATTAACCTTCCGTTTCTCTTTCGATGCTTGTATTCTCACAATGCGTATGGTATGAGCTGTAATCGGAATTCAGCACAATAGACTAGGCAAGAGTTATTGAGAAAGAATGGTGCCGCGGGTGTGATTTGAACACACGACAACACGGTCTTCAGCCGTGCGATCTCCCAGGCTGATCTACCGCGGCAGCGTCAGCAACTTGTTCTCCACTGGTTTTGTGATATAAAGATAACGCCATGATTTGACTATCGCTATCTTCACTTGATCTTATAGTTCATATAGCTCGCAACCACGGCAGTAGCGATGGCGGCTGCATTCACTCCAAGAATGTACACAAAGAGTGGATCAAGAAAAGCTAGGGTGGCTATCCATGATGGTAGACTCCCTGCATCAGCAAAACCGAATGGAACAAAATAGAACAGGAAAAAGACACAGGTCAGAAGCCCCACTCCGACAAAGGCAGGCATGTCTGTGAATGATCGGGCAAAGGCTGAGAGCTTGGCAATCCAGTTCTCCTGTCCCCTCTGGCGTCTACGAGTCTTTCTCTTTGAAACGATATGGGCCCAGCGATACATAGCCTCTGCCATGAGAATGTATGAGCCTCCCAAGACAACCATGACACCAATGGAAACTAGCAACTGAAGCTCTGCGCTCAGGACACTCACGTAGGTCTGTGCATGCCAAATAATGGGTATCTGGACAAACCCAGCGATTCCCAGAAACATCAAGGCTAATCCGGGTTTACTACCGCGTCTCCACCATACTGCAAGGCTCATGATCATTCACCTGGCTTGTGATTGTCCGCTCAGAATTGAGTCTGTACTTTAAGGTTTTGGAACAGAAACTACCTCTTGTGAGCCACCAGTTTGAACCAATCTCCATGGTCCTCAGACTGAAGTTGCTCGAATCCAATATCATCTACCAGTTCTGAAACTCTGGTAAGAGTCTGATTCTGCCCACCTCTGACTCCATAACCTGTCTTGGAGAGCGTTCCATCAGGGAGTGTGAAGTTTGCCCAGAAGATCAGACTAGCACCTGATGCTGGAATGTGACTAGCCAATATCGATAGCTGACCGTCCTCTCTTAAGACCCGATACGCCTCCTCGATGACTGAATGTTTTATGGTCCAGTTGCTCATAAACCCAAGTGAGAACCATAAGGTCACAATATCAAACACCTCATCTCTGAAGCAGAGATTTCTTCCATCTGCTACAATCCAGTTGGATGATTGTCCATGAATCTGAGCCTCTCGAATCTCACTCATTCTAATGTCAATAGCACAGACTCTCTCATTCTCAATCCGTGAAACCAGTCCCTCCCCTCCCCCACCAATGTCCAAGATAAGACCATCTCCCCGCAGCCGTTGAAGCCTGATGTCTTGGAGAGCAGTTTCGATATGGGGATATGGCTCTGACATGTGTTTTCCTTCGCTCATCCATGAGAATACAACTCTCTTATGAAGTGTCTGGAATTAGGGACAAAAAACAAGTAATATTACATCGTTTCGCAGTGATGCAGAGCGACAGGGAGTAGAACACAATTGGACCTCA
>JAEORX010000083.1 GCA_016840685.1 Candidatus Thorarchaeota archaeon | reverse complement strand
CTTCTTCAATTCTTGGGCTTTTCTTTTACGCTCATATGCTCTAGTGACCTCAATCTCTCTCTCCTTCTTTGTGAGGCCATCGGTGATTTCTTCATCACTCTCCTCATCGATGGCATCTATAATATCCTCAGCTATATCCTCTGGATTCGAACTCTCTTCGTCCATTCTACTCCTGATGCATGCGAGTATTTTTGCATATAAGCATCAGTATCTGCGAAGCTTTCTTGACGATGGAAAATAGCCAAGTCTTTCTAACTCCATGACAGAAGAAACGCTGAAGACTTCGGCGATCATCTCAAGGACCTCTGGGTCTTGAGCAGTTGAAAGGAGATCTGAGTACCCTCTATCTACTCTCTTTTCGAGACTATCATCTCTGAAATACAAGGAATAAACAAGAGCGTCTGCAAGTTTCTCAATTGTTGGAATGAGGTTTGTATCATGTTGTCCATTATGACCAGAGTGGAAACGGCTAAGTAAATCAAAGAGTTCTCGATAAGCAGCAGGCCTTTTTGGTAGAATCAATGGTAATTCCTCCATGATTCCTGTGTTTAAGCAACAAGTCAGCTGAGAGTAGTTTGTGAGGTACCTAATGGAAACTTTTCTCACAAGGCTTGAGTTCAAGATTAAACCCAGAACACGAAGATCTGCGTTTTTGTAAAGGGGCGTGATCTTGACAACGCCGCCTCCATGTATCATACCCTTAGGCTTCAAAAGGCAACGAGGATATCTGTAATTCTTGGTTGCTATAAGGAATTCATTTTCAAACGAGTTTGTAAGCTCAGCATCTTGCAAAAACCATGCATCTGTATAATATACATGTTTTTCATCAAGTCCATATCTCTGAACACTTCTGCCACTCGTCAAGTAAGGTATTTCAAATGTTTCAGTTCGCTTCCGTCTAACATGCTCCTTTGGAATGTCCCGCCCTCTCCCAGCTACTAGAAGGTGTCTTTGTCCTCTTTTTAGAATCTGAGTCCAAATATGATCATAATAGAGAGAGAAGACCTTGCAATCATTGAAAACCATCGCAGACACACTGTTCGATTGTTCAAGACCTGGTCTTCTAGACTCGACCTTTATCTTGTGATTACCTTCAGACTCAGTCAGCTCACAGAAGAGGCTGACCATCTCAAGTGTGACATCGTCAAAGGGACTACCTTCATCTATAATCTTCCAAAGCTTTGTGCGATTCAATATGTGGTTTCGTAGCTTAGTGAACTGTTTTACTCTCAGGAAACTGTTGGGGACGAGAAAGCCGAGCAGTCCTCTCTGCTTCATCAACAAAAGAGATCTTGCTAGAAAATGAGCCGCGCTATTCCATGTCCCCTCTCTTCCTCCTCCAACAGAAACTGGATATGTTCTTGTTATGCATAGTCTTTCAATTGGCCCAAGTATATTGCCATAGGGTGGATTTCCTAAGACAATATCAAATCCGGGCGAACTTGCAGAGAAAATACTTGGATAGACAGAATGCCAATGAAGAGGTTCTGCTTCATTGAGTTCGTCTATAATCTGCGATTCTCTCTTTGGATTCATCATTCTAGCGAGTGCTATATTCAGCGTATCATGATCCAATCCATGTTTCCCATTCACCTTAATCAAACCAACTAAGCTGTTCCCAACTGTGATATTGGGAATTGAGGAAGAAGACATCCTACTCCAGTCTGCGAGTCTTTGAGTGCAATCATTAATTGCTTGTTTTGACAAGTCAACGCCGAAGACGCAATTCATGGCAATTTCAGAACATATCTCGTTCTCAGACTCGTTATCACCTAATTTGACCCGTATTCTCAGGAGCCAGTCACCTGCTGCAAGTAGAAAAACTCCGTTTCCTACAGCAGGATCTAATATCGAAATCCCTCTAATATCACTCAGGAGATTCTTTTGTTGTTGTCTCCTCAAATTTCCTAGATGCTGAAGATTGAGAATCGTTGTCCCGGATTTTTGTGAGAGCCAAGCGAAGATTGCATCACGCGCTATCATCTTAGCTAATGGCTCCGGAGTATAGAATGTACCTGTGCTCTTTTTTTGAACTCTTGTAGAAATGCGCGGGTCCTCTTTGGAGGGTTGATAAAGGGAATTATCTCGCATTTTGCAGCAACCTTATCCTAAATGCCACTCTTAGGCGCCTTACGTATCCAGTTGTACCATATAATTACCGCTACTGTCAGATTACTATAATCTACATCACTTACTACTCAGTTGAACTAGGTAATGAAGAAATTTCGAATTCTATTTTTTCATAATACATACTTATCTTGTTTTTCTACATACTTCGTAGGGTGGAGTGTCTATGTCAACAGAACAACCCACTTCGACCAAATCAAAACCTCCAAGCAAATCAATGAATATGGCAAATGCAATCTTCATTCTAGCCTTTCTACCATTCGGAATAGAATTTTGGGAAAACCCTTATGGAACATTCATTGTGCTCGTTCATTTATTTGGGGATTTCCTCATCGGCCCCGGCCCATTCGGTCCCATTATTGCTTTCCTTGTTTATGGGTTCGATTTTACATATCAATTTCTTTTTGTGGATTGGATTCTGGGAGGTGTGGTTATCTTTGTTCTAAACCTCATTCTCTACAGTCAGCTCAGGTCACTGGCCAAAGGATATGATAAGAATCAACTGATCACTATACTAGCAATGGTAATCATTATTGCTTCCGTAGCGATCTTTTTCCTCAGGAATATGATCCCACTTCCCCTGATGGCCCTCGCGGCTCTAGCTGGGAAATCTGCAATCAAAAGAACAGCAGACTAAGTGAGTCATGGTAGAAATCGTTTGTTACTCATTATAAATTACTAAATAAAAACTAAAGGGGTTGGGCTTCGAGCCCAACCATCTGTTGATATTATCCTACTTTGGAGCCACAGTTCGGGCAGAACTTTGCTCCGTTGAGGGCTGTTCCACAATTGGCGCAGAACTTGGCGCCTGCAGGGGTACCCGCTGGTCCGCCTTGCTGTTGTCCGCCTTGTCCCATCATTCCTGCAGCTCCTGCCATGAATCCCATGCCAGCACCAAAACCAGCACCGGGACTTCTGCCAAGAGACTCAGCTGAATCCTTTACGGTTTCTGAACCTAGTAATTGAGAGCCGCTCACTCCACCGGTTTTCATGAAGAACAAGCGTTCTCTATATTTCTCGGTGGTGTCCATCCCCTCAAACTTTAGATCCACAAGCTCTAGACCAATCCTCTCGAAGTTCATGCGAACCTTTGTCTTAACCTTGAGAGAGGTCTCGTCAAGCTGTGTGAAGACTGCTTGAAGGTCGTAATGGGCAAACTCGTCAATTATCTGCTCATTCATGAATGAGCGCAGGAAATCGTTGACCTTCTTCGTCGAGAAGGCGTCCTGATTACTGACTACTTCGTTTGTGAAGATCTTTGGCTCTTTGACTCTGAACCAAAAGTTGCCATGGAACATCAAGGGGGCTAAGTCACTAGTCTGACCTCTTCCTCCAAACTTGCCCTGGAATTGCGAACGTGAGATAAAGATGCATGTCGCCTCAAAGACATCGCCTTTGACTGCTTTTTGCAACCACCCTACAAGACCAGGCATACTGCTTGTGGTCAACTTGTGACGGCCAGCAAGGAAAGTGTCCAGTGCCTTGCCATCCCTGTAAAAGATAGCAGCCTGGTTTTCCATTACAATTAGCTGTGATCCCCATCTAATCCTATTATCTGGATAACGCCAAACAATGTGGTCTGGGCTGGCGTTAGTCCACTCTATCGCGTCGGCCATGATTCATCGACTCGTTATGTTGTGTTCGAGTTCTGTGTTGATAGATGTGTCATATGTTTTAAACATTGACATGGTATGGTTTAAGCGTGAAGAGCTAGTTATCTCTTGCTCCTAAGCAGTTAGTTATATGAACGGAGGGATATGTCTAGATGTGGTTTTTGATGACAGAGGAGCAACCTGAGGAGGAAAGAAGGGAACCAACCATCCCGGCAGGGAAACCCTTCAATCCACTTGCCACATATGTTGTCTATACTGGACTTGTTCTGATTAGCTACATCCTATTCTGGCTGTTCTATTACCCAGCATTGATAGCGTTCACAATGTTCTTTGTCATCATTTTAATCCGGGACACACAGCATGTCTTGAAGACATACGAACTGTCCTTCGCCAGAAAGGCTGCAGTGGTAAATCTCTGCTACTCTGTGACTTTCTTCATCATCCTTGTTGTGAATGGTATTGCCATCACTCGTGGACTTACACCACCCATCCTTCCTGAGGTTAGAGACTTGGCGTCTTGGTCTCCCATGTTTATCCTTGGTGGTCTCTTTGGAATGGCCAATATCAAACGAATGTATGGTCCAAGAAGGACAGGTTTTCAATATCCTTGAATTCATAGCTCGAGAATCATGAGGTCTTCTCCCAGAATGACCTCCGCATTGGTTCTCCTACTCACTATCTCGATCACCTTGTCCTTATTCTCAACAATCTCTGGAGATACATGAGTCAAGACTATCTTAGATGGGTCAATTTCTTCTGCAATCCTTGCAAGCTCACTCGGGCTTGTATGCATACCTTCTGGATGAACCCCATCCAGCCAATTGCACTCATGTATCAGGATGTCAGTTCCCTCTGCAAGCTCTATGATGTCTCTACAGGGGGCGGTATCAGATGAATAGGTCAGCATCTTTCCGCCATGTTCAACTCTGAACGCACGAGTGTCATAGTTTCCGTGTAACGTTGGACTAGTCGCAATTGAGAGATCACCTAGTGGAACAACGTGACGCTCCTGAAGTAGAGTAGTTTCAATCAGCACCTTCTCTCTCAGATATGTGAAAGCAATATCATTCACTCCTCGAGACCATTCCCTAACCGATGGCGGAGCAAAGAGCTTCAAAGTCCTATCATATCCTGATAACCACAGACTCTGACAGAGAGGTAAGAAGTCCGCACAATGATCAATGTGGAAATGACTGATGAATACAGCATCCAGCAACCTGATATCAAACTGCAATTGAGTTAGTCTATGAAGCACTCCAGATCCGATATCAAGAAGGACTCTGGTATTTTCGGTTTCAACAAGTATGCCCGACTGAACACGATTCGAATCGGGATATGATGTGCCTGTACCCAACAAGACAACTCTCATGACAATCACTGTTGCAATATTCTCAGAGTGTATTCAGTCTTCCTTTGTGTTTGCATCAATGGCTAGATTGCAAATCTAGAACTCTTTGGTTTGATGACATATGTGAAGGTGTTGACAAGGAGCCTTAGATCCCGTATTAATTTCGCATGGTCGATTTCAGGGGAGCGAAGTTTTCGACCAATCTCTGGACAGGACACAGCACGGGCGGTCCTGAGGAGAGGAAGGCATTCCACCTTGATGTCTCCTCTCTCAACACCGTTCCAAATCTCCTCGAGAGCTTCAACCAATACCTCTTGCTGTTTCAGAAGGATATTTCTGTCTACACAATTGCCTGCGTCTTCCAAAACGAGTCCAGTCATGCTTGTTGCTTCTAGGAGAAAGCGATTGCCCAGGTTGTCATCTGGACCAGATGGCCGCTGTATATCCTCGCTGCGTCGTTGATACAGTCCCGGTCACCGGACATTTACTCAGCAAAGCACTATTTATCTGCCACTTATTTCTCACAATCACTTTGATACACAGATATATACCCGTGGACATTCTTTGAACAAGGCCAGCACAAGGAGTTGGGTGTCGTAGTCTTGAGTGATGAAGATGCTGATACTTCAGAAGAGAATGAAACGAGGGACATAACCAGTAAATCATCTATCATTAGAGCGCGTTTCGTTGGCATATACCAGACTCTAAGTTCCTCAAGAATTCCCTTCCTATTTATTGGAGTCATTGCCACATTAGTTATAGCGAAGATACTCCTCATCCTCAGTCTTGATTGGATAATAATTGATGAAGTATTACCCAACTCTTGGTTGTATCTTGATCCCTACGATGCCAATGACATCGAAGGAACTCCAGAGATCATCCTAGGACTGGCTAATCGGTGGGACTCTCAACACTTTCTAGAGATTGCTAGGAATGGCTATCCTGCAGGTAGTGAGATCGGTCTTCTCTATGCCTTTGCTCCAGTATACCCATGGATGGTCGCTGGTCTGAATCAGCTAGTGGGGAATCTCTATACCTCGGGCGTCATTGTTTCAAACACTTTCTATTTTCTATCTATTATCAGCTTTTTTGCAGTAGCCAGGTTATATATGGACTATGAGAAATCCTGTCTTCTCTCTCTCACCTTCGGATTGTTCCCAACCTACTTGGTATATGGCACTCTTGCTTACTCCGAAGCACCATACCTCTTCTTTTCGATATCTTCTTGGTATTTCTTCAAGAAGAAATTGTACCTGCCTTGCGCCATCTTCATGACCCTGTCAATTCTTACGCGATATATTTCAGTTCTCTTGGTCCTCATATTTGGACTCATTATTCTATCCGAATTCATTGACAGGTATCGGGAGGAACATTCCCTAAGGAAGGCATTCAACTTCAGGGTCTTTTGGTTCCTCATCCCTGGCGTCTGTGTCACTCTGGTGTTTCTATATTTTCAGTCATTGACTGGAAGGTTTTTTGCCGCTTTTGAGGCACATGCCTGGTTTGGTGATAACCTAGCGACACCCTACCATCAGTTTCGGTGGTTCTTTGAGGGATACTTTGTTGAGCTCAATCCTAGTGTTGATCCCTTCATGTTAATGCTGTTGAGATATATATTCACAATTCCCTTTCTCACACTGACTCTGCTTCTTTTCAAGGATGATGCAGAACTGGGTCTTTATGGATTGCTGTTCATGTGGTTTACGCTTAGCATGGAAGGGATATCTGGAATAGCTTCCCCCCGAATCATGCTATCTGCATGGGTAGCGTTTCTTGCATTGAAGAATCGTGTGTCAAAAGGAATTCTCCTTGTGATGGCAGTGATGTTCTTCTTGATTGGGATTTGGGTAATGTATCAGTTTCAACTAACATTTTTCGCATAGATCTGCAGAGAGTCTTTCTCATAACCTAGTGGTCGAACATGAAGCAAATTTCCAAAAGGATGTTCTTAAAACCAAAAAACGCGCCAAAATCCGTAGTAGACTGAGTTCCTACCCCTCGTTTTTAGTCTGAAAATCGGCTTTTGCCGAACTCATTTTCTGAAAAACAACACTTTCAAAAGCAATGCGTGTCATTTTCTTTGATAACTGCGTGGACCTTAGGGTCAAGGAGTGAATTGAGCTTGAGCGAGAATATTGATTTCAACACTCTAATTCAGTACCTAAGCGCAATAGCATTAGCACTGTTTTTCTTGATTTACATGCCTTGGACGTACCTGTCTGATGCAGTACTTGCTAATGCTGGATTGACTTGGGTATACTACTTTACTCTGGTAATCGGACTTCTGTTCCCGATGTACTATGCCATTGGAAAGGAGAACACAGCCTGGCTTCTGTTGGGTCTCTCATTGATTCTCAACTCCATAATCTGGATGGTGGCCGATGCCGCACAGATTGCGGCAGCCGTCTTTGTTCTTCTCGCCGGATTGCTGTTCTTCATTGCACCATTCCTTGAGAATAGAATGTCAAACTGGGATATGATGAAGAACGTGTTCCATTTCCTGAAGGGTCTGTTCCTAATTCTAGCTGTGGCCTTTTATGCCAGCTTCAACCTGGATGCCATGATTGGAACTACAAGTGCTAACCACATCATGCCCCAATTCATCTACATGGGTGGGGGTATTATGATTGCATTTGCTTTCATCCTCATGTGCTATGGGCTCTTCAATCTCTTCAAGATGTACTTGGGAGAAAAGGTGGGCGGATACTTTGGCGACCTGGCTAAGGTCTTCTACATGCTAATGGTGCTTGTCTTCCTACTCGGTATACTCTACAATGCGACAGCATACACCCTACTCGATCCTTGGGGTTATACAACAGGAGTATCAGCATCCATTGATTTCTTTGCTGGCTTACGCCTTCTTGGAAATACTAACTTGGGAGCAATCCTGCTCATCATCCTGTTCATCTATGGTATGAGCAAGATTTCGAAGAAGTTCGAGTAATAGTTATACAAAGCACTGGAAAGGGAGGTCTTCCTCCTTTTCCTTTCTCTTTCTTTTCTAACTTGTTTCTGCCCAACGTATTGCTAGGTCTTATAGAATGATTCCCAGATGTCATAACAGTAAACTGGGTGATTAAGAATGAGACTAACTGGACATCGTCCTACGACACTGAGTAATAGAGAACCATCGGAGGATCCTATAAAATCATTCGAGTCTCTAACCCGGAAGTTCCTCTCATCTCCAAGAGCCAGCCAATTGAAATGCCCCACTTGTGGAAGCATTATCGATTTCAATGCTGGTGTTAGGTGGCCTGGTCCTGACACATTCACATGTAGTGCTTGTGAGCGCCATCTCAGTATGCGCTTGATTCATCAGGCTCTTAGAGACCTTGGACTAGATTGACAATTGATTGTCAAATTAGAGTGCCTCCTGAGAAACTGAGATTCAGATATAACTAAGTCTACTAAGACTGACAAATGAATATTCGATGTTATTCTACACGTGGATTGAGAAATCGAGGTTCGGTCACTTCTGCATCAAGTATCTCTTGATCAGTGATATCAACAAATGGATTCTTAATCCAAATAAGAAAACCCGCAATTGCTGGTGTTATGTTAACTACCATCAGAGTTAGTGAGAATGAAATGATTAACGCAGGCTCAATGCCAATTCGCGTCAGCATGAATAGCAGAACACCCTCCCTTATTCCTAGTCCCTGAATAGTAACAGGGATTGTTGTCATCATTATGATCAAACCCAGCGTTACAGTGAGGTATGTCCACTCGATTTCCATTTGTAATGCTATTGCGAGCAGATATGCCTGTGCCACATAGAACGCAAAGAGAAGCGTTGCGAAAGCGAGGCTAATTGCGATTTTTCTACTCCCAATAGCCTTAAGCATTGAAGGTAGGGTAAAGAACGATCTCCCTCTTATTCCTTCGCTCATTAGACGTTTTAGACGAGCTTTCATAAACCTGGTCCAGAGAGTAGCCCTTAATATCCGGTAGAAACTGTATCCTCCAATTATCCAGATTGATACCACGAGTAATGCCTCAATTGAGATATTGACCTCAAGGATTACTACCAAGGCTAGAATCCCAATGGTGAATGGAACGACAGACCCTATTATTGCGTCCAGTAAAATACTGATGATCGATTTGTCAACTTGATTACCTCTATGCTTCATAAATGGGACACGTATGAAATCTCCAAAACTCCCTGGGATGACCAAGTTTGCTAGTTGCGCTATGCATATTGCTTCTGTAGCTGCTTGTGTGTTTAGGTTCAAATCCATACCTTCCGCAATGACTTTCCACCTCAAGCCTCGAAGAACCGTGATTGGAAGCACAGAGAGAATCAGGATAATTACACAAATTGGTGGAATCTCAAAGGTGAAAGCAAGCATGCCTTGAATATCGATGCCCAACATGATGTATATGAATATCACAATTCCAATGAGTCTAATAGATGCTTTCAGGAATCGTGTATATTTCAAGAAGTGTCCCTACCCTTTTAATACCCCATTAGAAACAAGTGTGCCTTATAGACCATGCTCTCGAATTAATAGATCACTTCTATGGTTTATTAGTATAAATTGGTGATTCAGTCGTCCGAGAAATCCTTTGGCTATCATCAATGAGTAAATAGACTCCTACGATATCTATCAGTACTATGCCCACTGCAATTACAAGGTCGGGTTGCGACATTCGAGTTGCCACTAGTGAAATTGAAACAGTCAATCCTACCGTGATCAGACTAATAATCACTATGATCCATTTCAACAGTGAAAGTCGATCTTCGCCCTTGGTGTAAAATCTGAAGACTAAATAAAAAAGATAGCCAACTAGTAGGAAGAACTCGAGTCCTATGGTGATTCTAAGATACGCCCCTTGCATAATCGCTTTTTCTCCAACTCCATCTGTCCCTTTATTGAGTTAGATTTTACGATACGATATAATTCTCTAATGAAACCAACTTGCGATCTATAGGTTCCTATCTAGGAAGGTCAAATATCATCCACCATAGGTTGCGTAATTGAGTGTAATCACCAGATTACTAGAAATTTGAAAAGAAGTAAAATTCCGGAGCAAAAGCCCCGGAATGACAGAATAGTCTAATCTTGATAGCCTTTCATGTAGCCCTCTCGTTGATTCCATTTCTCCTCGAGACGCTGCATGATAGTCCACATGCGATAAGTATAGTCCCAGGCCTTGTCAAACTTGCCCTGGTTCATCTCGTCTTGGAACTCCTCCACGACGTCATTTACCGCACCTATATCATCGATAATGACTGCATCGAACTCGTATACTTGATCGAGCTCCTTCTCGTTGATTTTCTCCTTTGAACCCCAAGCGGCGTATCCATAGTCCGCATACCTGATGGCTGATTCAATCTTGTCTGTCAGTGCGAGCATCCTGTCGAATGTCTCCCATGTCTTTGTGAGATTATAATCCACTGCCATCATCTGCAGCTTCTCAAGATCTTGCTTCACAAGCCTGAGCTGGTCAGCTATGAACTCTCGAAGCACCTTGTCTGCGGCGCGTCGTTCTTCCTTCTCTTGATACCCGTGCCAGCCGGGGATGTAATGAGTTATCTTCCCAAAGAAGCCTCCCTTGATGTCCGAGGCAGCCTTCTTTCTGATTCTCTTGGCGATTGGGTCAGTTACTTTGCCCATGCTGATAATTCTCCTGAATATTCACAACCCCCTTGGCATGACAATGGGGTTGGTCTGCTTGGGACTATACTTGAGTCCTTTTAAAACATGTTACAACTGTGTTCAATCCAGATTTTGCCTTTCAGAATCGCCGACAAGGCGTTGCTTAAATATGATTAATTGATGCCCGAAGACTATGATAGAACAGGGCGTGATCCGCAAAATCGACTGGACAATTATACCTGCAAAGATGCGGTCTATTGCGGATGAAGATTTGGAAAGTGCAAAAAGGAAACTCGACGACATTGCGAAGACCCCTTCGACCGAAGTCAGTCTGCAAACCCTCAAGGATTTTGAGGAGGTTTTCGGTTCAGCAGGTGATCATCTTGGTTATCTCATTTTCATTAAAGATGTGTCTGTAAACAAAGATCAACGAGACATGGGAGAAGAGATAGAGAAGGATGCCAGGAAATTCGAAAATGAGATTTGGAGTAGAAAAGACCTCTATGAAGTAATTGTCAATCTCGAGTCAGAAATGGATTCTTTTGAGCCTGAAGACAGGACTCTACTTGATCACACTTTGAAAAAGTTCCGACATATGGGTGCTGCTCTAGACGACGAAAAAAGGAGAGAGTTCCTTGAGATTGCAAACAACCTCACAGTTCTCCAAACTGAATTTAGACGGGTGTTGAATGAAATTACTACTACAGTACCCTTTACTGAAGAGGAACTCGAAGGTGTTCCGCCTCCTGTGTATGAAACTCTAGAGAAAGACGGTGATAAGTATCTCTGCCCACTTGACTATCCAGTTTTTATTCCCGTAAGAACCTATGCGAAGAATCCTGAAACCCGTAAGAAGATGCAGATTGCTTTCCTACAGCGTGGTGGGAAGGAGAACACCCAAAGACTCGCAGATGCACTAGCACTTAGAGACAGACAAGCAAAACTACTCGGATTCTCTAATTTTGCAGAATATGTCCTTACGATGAAGATGGCGAAGACTCCAAAGAGAGTCCTAGATTTCATGTATGAGTTGCAGGAGAAACTCACTCCTCTTAGCGACAGAGAAACCCTAGTACTTCGAGAAATGAAGGCAAAAGAACAGAACATACCACTTGATGAAGTGAAAATCGAAGTCTGGGATTTGTTCTATTACCATGAGATGTTGATGAGAGAGAAATATGCTGTTGACCAGAATGAGGTCAAGCAGTACCTTCCAATGGCGTCTGTCATAAGGGGTGTGCTTGATGTCTATCAGACTGTACTGAATCTTGAATTCAAAGAACCAAAGGAGTTGAATGTCTGGCATGAAGATATTCAGCAGTATGAGGTATATGACAAGACAAATGGAAAGCTACTTGGTGTCTTTTATCTGGATCTCTATCCTCGAGACGGCAAGTTCAAGCATTATGCAGTCTTTGACTTCATGGACCGACGAGTAAAGGATGGCAAGGAGTTCCTCCCTGTATGCGCGATGGTGTCCAACTATGAGAAGCCAACTCCGGACAAACCATCGTTACTCAATCATCAGGAGGTTGAAACCTTCTTCCACGAGTTTGGTCACCTGATGCATGTAATAAGCAATCAATCGAAATACGCAAGATTCGGATTAAGTGGTCTCCTTCCTGATTTCATAGAAACACCATCAATGATGTTTCAGAACTGGGCATGGAAGGAGGAGGTCTTGTCAGATCTTTCAGGTCACTACAAGGATCCTAAGAAGAAGCTTCCATCAGACATGCTCAAACGACTGATTGATGCAAAGCTGCTCAACATTGGGACGCTTCAACTTCGTCAGGTTGCATACTCATTGGTTGACATGGTCTATCATACCGAAGGATCAGATGATCCAAATGCTGTTTTCAAGAAGGTTTTTGCCGAGGTCACCAAATACACACTCCCTGACGAAACATGTTTTGAAGCTGGATTTGATCACCTTATGAATACTGGCTACACAGCTGGTTACTACAGCTATACATGGTCTCAGGTCTATGCTGAGGACATTTTCACCAAGTTCGAAGAACATGGTTTCATGAATTCGGAAATTGGTACCGAATATCGGCAGAAGATACTTGCTCCAGGAGGAAGTCTAGACCCTGATGACATGGTCAAGAGTTTCCTTG
>JAEORX010000082.1 GCA_016840685.1 Candidatus Thorarchaeota archaeon | reverse complement strand
CTGAACATCAGGATTCAAAGGCTCTGGTTCAACACCCTCAAAAGTGATGTTAGCAACTCTATCTCTGAGGCCAGTATAACCATCACTTTCAGGTTCACGCTTTGTCAAACTTCTGATGAGATTCTTGAATCTCATCTTCAAGGGATCCTGGAGAGTCAACTTCGCAGCAAGTACCACCATCCCAAACAGGACTGCAAAGAATGACACCATGATCCAAATCATGTATTCTTGAAGTGATGTAATGAATTGAAATAGTAAGTCTGTGAGGAGAAGCCACGAGAGGACCCGTGTGTCTACTCCTGCTTCAAATCCTGGTCCAACACCAGGTCCAGAAAGGGCAATATTAAACAGAAAGAATGTGACTGTCTTTAGATACATCAGGACGATGAAAGCTTCGATAAATTTACTCTTTCTTTTTCCAAAGAAGAGGAAGTAAACGAGTGTAACAATCAGTGGTGGAACAAACTCAAACATAATTGTCAATAGCGTGAGGTCGTGTAGCGCCATTTTCAATAGTCACTCCATGCGATATCAGAATTTCCACTTTGAATTCTATAAGAAAAAGGTTCGTTGGACAGACTTTATGATGGATAAAAAGCACTTAGACTATTGTCCTACCGAAAGTTTAAAGACAAACGATTAGCTATCGTGAATTTAAATCAACTTAGAGTAAAGAACTCTACATGGAAGTTGAGGTGCATAACTATGGAGATAAGTCAAGAACTAGTTGACGCAATCAATGATCAGATCAATTTTGAACTGTACAGTGCATTCATCTACCTATCAATGGGGACCTGGTTCGAGGAGAAAAACCTCACAGGGATGGCTCATTGGATGGAGGTGCAATATCAGGAAGAATTCGCACACGCTATGAGGTTCTACAGACACCTCACAGAACGCGGTGCGAGAGTTGTACTAAAACAGATAGAGGCTCCAAAGACAGAGTGGAAATCAGCGCACGAGGTTTTTGCTGATGCATACCATCACGAGACCATTGTCACAGAGAGAATCTACAAGATTGGTGATATTGCTGATAAGCTGGGTGACAGGTCAACTCAGTCAATGCTTAGTTGGTTCTACAATGAGCAGACTGAGGAAGAGGCAAATACAATGGAGCTTCGAGATAAGCTCAAACTGATTGGAGACTCAATTCCAGCACTACTGCAGCTTGATGCTCAGTTAGGAACTCGTCCCCCAGCTGGACCCGTGCCAGCTGAGTCCACAGCCCCATAGGATTCGAAGTAGACATCTACTGAATCAAACCAGAGGCGTAATCAACGCTTCTGGCCATTCGATTTTTTATTAGCGAGTGACATTTAGCCTGAGTCGCAGACTACTTATGTGTGAATATCACCCGAATTTTTCATTGTGAGTGGATATTATGTTACCAGATGACATCGTCAAAGCTGTGAGAAACAATATCTCTGGAATCAGAGCAAAAGATTATGCTACTGCAATCTCTGCATTCCACAGAATTCAGGGAAGTCCAGGAATCTCTGAAGCCATTGAATATCTGAAAACAACAATAGGTGCCATATCTGAAGCCAAAGTGAAAGTGTTTGAATATCCAGCTGATGGCAAGATAACAATTGGCACCTGGCAAAATCCGTTTGGCTGGGAAGCAAAATATGGAAAGCTTGAGTTGCTGGAACCGGAGAAGAGGATCCTAGCAGATTATAGTGCAGAGCCAATCTCACTTATTGCCCATTCAACAACTGTTGATATAGAAACAGATGTCGTGTATGTTGGTAAGGGTCTCAATCCTTCTGACTATGAAAACAAGGATGTGAAGGGAAAACTCGTTCTCACAGATAGTATGGCTAGAGAGGTACACAAGGTTGCAGTCATTAGATATGGTGCAGCAGGCATTCTCACATTTGTACCACCCAAAGGTATTGATGAGCTTGCTGAGTTAAGACGATACGATGCTATCTGGCCTGACACTGATGAAAAGGACAGAGCTACTTTTGGATTTGCCTTGAAACAGGGCGACGGTGTCATGATGAAGGAATGGTTGAAAGAAAACAAAGCGGTTCGAGTGAGGGCAAAAGTACAAGCATCATTAGGAGTGGGTAAGACGCAAGTCATCTCTGCGGTCATCCCTGGTGAAGACAAGTCAATGGAGTTATGGCTCGTAGCTCATGTATGCCATCCACATCCTGGAGCCAATGATAATGCCTCAGGAAGCGGAGCACTCCTTGAAATTCTCAGAGTACTCTCTCAGCTCATCAAGGAAGAGAAGATTCCAAAACCAGTATTCTCAATCAGATTCCTCTGGATGCCAGAATGGTCAGGGACCATTCAGTTCATCGATAATGAGAAGGATATTCTCAAGCGTTGTATATCGATGGTGAATTTGGACATGGTTGGAGCTGACCCAACAAAATCAGGATCAGTACTTAATCTATTTCGAACGCCTTTCTCACTGCCAACCACATTGAACAATGTTGTACGATACTGGCTAAAGTCAGAAGCAAAAGGAAAGGATGATCGACGAGAGGGAGGAATGGTAGCTCCTTTGCCATATGAGTTCAATCGATATTCTCCTGGCAGCGACCACTTCATGTTGACTGACAGCACTGTGGGAATCCCTGCTGTCATGCTTAACCAGTTCCCCGACAGGTTCTACCACACTTCCACTGATACTGCGGATAAGTTGGATACAAGACAAATGGCATATGCTTCTCGCATTGGAGCACTCTCAGCTCTGTCATATGTACTACCAAACCATGTGTATGAAGAAACCATTCTCACCGAATGTAGGAATGAGTTCGTGGAGCTGATGCAAGAGGTAAGCCTGCGTGGCGTGACTGAGCTCTCACGATGTCTTGGAGATCCTGAAAAGCTCTATCCAAGAGTGATTCGATGGCTGGGTCTCGCTCATGACCTCGGTCAGGACACCCTCGATAAAGCCGCTGAAGAATGGTCGCTAATTGAAGAGCAGGAAGCACTTAGGCAGTCCCTCAAGACTAGTCTCCAGATGGTCTACACCACAGAGATGGTTGTTGCAAGGAAGGCTTACGAGGGTGCGTGTGCAGAGGTGGGACTTGAAGCCATGCAGGAGGACCAGATCTCTCTTGACACTGTGAGTTTTGGAATTGAAGTAAAGAGGATTCATGAACATGCATTGGCTCCAGGATATCTTATGAAAAGCTTAGGTGAAAAGGCTGCTGAATACAAGAAGATGAGCGATGAGAATGAGAAGATACTCTCATCTATTGATGAGATGCTCAACATGGCAAAAGACTGGACCTCGCTTGACATCATCTGGGATATGATCTGTTTCCAGTTCAACGAGATTGAGTCCAGCAAGATGATTCAAATCGTAAAAGACCTCACTGAAGCTGGTGTCATACAGTCTAGGAGTGTGTAGTTCCTGGAGTCAGGTGACTGGCAATACAACAAGGTAGTATTTGCTGGCACATTTGACCATCTACACGAAGGACACAAACACATAATCCGGACTGCTTTTCGACTAAGCAAAACAGTCGCACTTGGTCTGACCACAGACCAGATGCTCGAGTACAAGAGTGATAAGAAGCTCATTCAACCATATGCTGAACGCTATGGAGAGTTGGAGAAATTCATCCAGTCTGAATTTGATATTAATAGATCAAGCATCTTTCCTATTGAAACAACAGAAGGTGGTGCCGACAAAATGAAAGATCTTGATGCTCTCATTGTTTCAGATGAGATTGGAGTCGTTCAAAATGCATTTGATATCAACCAGATGCGTATGGATAATGGTCTAAAGCGATTTCACATCATTGTGATTCCTAGAGTAAGGACAAAGGATGGAAGACCACTCTCCTCATCGAGAATACGCCGTGGCGAAACCTTCCACGAGAATGAACTCATCTATTAAGGAAATGGAAGATGCTCTGTGAACTTTTTCTTGAACTCTGGATTGTCTGCAAGCTCAATATAGTTCACCTTAGCTACTAGTTTCTCTGCTAGTTTTCTGTACTCATTTCTATGTAGCAGGTCAGCTCCTAGACTTGCACCACCACGTACCTGTTGAACAGCAGCATTGTTCATCTCAGGCAGTAAACCAATCCGAATTGCATCACTAATGTCAAGATCAGTACCGAATACACCTGTCAGATATAACTCGGTCACATCTTCTTGTGTCAATCCTGAATTATGAAGGACCATTCCCAGAGCTGCTCGAATGGAAGCTTTTGATTGCTGTATCATCCGAACATCAGGCTGCGTCAGCACTATGTCTGAATTGGTGGCTGATTCACCAGCTTTTGCCAGTATATAATGGATAATTGCTACATTAGATGCTAGCCAAGGACTTTTGCGTCCTCGATTGAATGACCCTCTTGAGTAGAGAAGTCCTACATCAAGCATACTCGCAATTGCTGAAATTACTCCTGTTCCGCAAATCCCTGTAGGACGACCTGCACCAATGATCTCTAGATGCGGTCGAAGGTCAGTTGGATCTATCTTCACTCTCCTAATGGCTCCTGTTTCTCCAGGAGTCCCACACTCTATTGACATCCCCTCGAAGGCTGGACCTGAAGCAGCAGAAGCAATCCAGATATCGCCCTTGTTAAGAGCCGCAATCTCAGTGTTTGTTCCAACATCAATCGAAATCTGAGGTGCGTCAGACTCAATGAATCCACTGGCAAGCATCATTGCCACAGCATCTGTACCCACAAAAGATTCAATCACTGGAGGAGAATAACAGATAGAGGCGTTTTGAAGACTCAGACCCACCCTTGATGGCTCAGTAAAAATGGCTTCTTTATGCTCTGCAGTATATGGTGGTTTCAGGAGCGAGTCTGTTGAGAGCCCGAAGAACAGATGGTGCATTACTGTGTTCCCGACAACTACAATCGAGTCGACCTTATTACGATTGTAATTTGCTTCTTGTAGAATTCTCGATATCCCATTATCAACACTCGTTCGGACTATGTGTGTGAGTAGTGCTGCGTTCTCCGGTTTTCTGGCGAAGTCTATTCGAGAGATAATCTCTTCGCCATATTTGCGCTGGGGATTAGTGACTGTAATCTCGTGAACAAATCGGTCTTCTTCGAGATTGATAAGATGAATAGTGATGTTAGTTGTACCAATGTCAATTGAAACACCAAAGCTTGCCGATTCACCCATCGGACAGAACCTCATTCAGGTCTTTCCTATTCACCGGACTATCATTACTGGACAGTGTGCGTTCCTCGCAACCTTATCACTAATGGAACCGACAAAGAGTCTCCGAATGCCACTCAAACCTCGAGAACCAAGAATAATGATGTCAATCCCTCGCTCACTTGCAATATCAATGATTTTTGAAGCGGGGTCACCATGTGAGATCATATCAATCGCTTGACAGTTACAGTCATTTGCTATTGCCTTAGCGCGAGCAAGAATGTCCTCACCAACTTTCTGAAGAGCTAAGAAGGGTTGGTCAGAAACTGTATCATGGTAGGGAGTGGCTGATACGAGCATAGGAACCACATGAAGTAGAACAACCTCCGCACCTAAAGGAGGTCCCATGGCGCAGGCATATCTGACTGCCTTTAGAGAATGCTCCGAACCATCAACAGCTACTAGAATACTTTTGATATCAACACTATGACTGGTATCGTTCATCAAGCACCCGCTCTCGAGCAGAAGATATGCTGCGAACCTTATCTCTCTTTCCCATCAGCAGCATTTCTTGTGATTTTAAAACTCGGCTGCTTTGAGTGAAAGAGTCAAATCTGAAGATTTTGGTCGATATTGCAGCAAATATCATGTCGAGGTATAAGAGATGGATCTCAGTGAAATCAAATCTGAAGAAGATGTGAAACGAGCTACCCTTTCAATCCCTGGATACACCGTCTTTGATAGCAAGGTCTATGCCGCAACATTCAGAATTCCAAAGGGAAAGGTAAGTACCTATGGCAGAATCGCGAAGATGATTGGTAGTCCAAAAGCCTACAGAGCTGTTGCCAATTCACTCCATAAGAATCCACTCTTTCCTGTTGTCGCCTGTCACCGTGTTGTCAAAGAGGATGGTAGTTTTGGTGGCGAAAGGAAGAGAGCAGAAGGTAGATGCAAGCACTGTGAGGAGGAAGGTGTTCCAATCGAAAATGGAAAAGTTCGGATGACTAAAGACATCATATATTGATTCACTTGAGAGAGTCGAATTGAATCGTACCTCTCACGAGATCCCTCAGTACTTTTGTTAGATTGTCCTTGCGAACCCTTACCTGCTCCATAGTATCGCGGTCTCGTACAGTGACCGTTCCATCCTCAATGGTAGTATAATCGATTGTGACACAGAAAGGTGTGCCAACTTCATCCTGTCTTCGATACCGCTTCCCGATAGATCCACCCACATCATACTGAGCTACAAATCCTGCATCCATAACATCACTAAAGATCTCTGATGCTGGATCTAGAAGTTCGGGCTTTCCCATCAGTGGAAATACTGCAACCTGTATCGGAGCTACCTCAGGTGGGAACTGTAGCCAGTCAGTGTCACGCTCCTTACTCTCTGACCGGAATGAGTTGTCAATCAGACAGAAGAGGGGTCTCTCAATACCAAAAGCGATTTCCAGAACCTCAGGCACAACTTGTTCCTTTTCCACCTTGACACTAAGGTTTTGTTTGGAGAACTCCTGGTGACGTGACAAATCATAGTTTCCTCTGTCATGAACACCACAGCACTCAACCCATCCGAAACTATCTGTGAGAATCTCTATGTCCCAGGCATCAGCAGCATAATGCGCCCGTTCAGTAGGTAGATGCTGACGCAGACGCATCCTTTCATCGGAGAAACCCATCTGACGAAAGATCATGTAAGCAAGGTGGACACACCATGCATAAGCAGGTTTCTGAAAATAGCCCTTCTTGACAGCATCTGACATTGTTGTCATGACAGGTTCAAACTTGCCCTTTTGCTGAGCTTGATTGGTCACAAGTGGAAGTTTGTCATTCTGAATATCATGAAACTGTGGCCAGTCTATCTCATCCTTTTCAAGGAGAAAGATCTGACCTTCTGTCTGTGTGAACTCTCTTAACCGCAACATACCTTGGCGTGGAGATATCTCATTTCTGTAAGCCTTACCAATTTGAAAGACAGATGCAGGAAGCTTGTCTCTGAAGAACGTAAGAAAACGTTTGAAGAGGAGGTAGGTGGTAGTCGCAGTTTCTGGTCTCAGGTATGCCTCTTGGTCAAGACCCAGACGAGTCTGCAACATTAGGTTGTATGCTTGAACTGGACCAAGTTCACCTCCGCACGATGGACACACAAGACCAATCCTGATGATGGTATCAGTGAGTTCATCTGCAGTCTGTCCAGCGATATTCGTTTCAGGTGATTTTTCTGAAATCAGGTTATCAGCTCGATAAACCTGACCACATTTTCTACATTGAGTGACAGGGTCTATGAAACCTTCAAGGTGTCCTGATGCTTGCCAGACCTCCCTTGGACTCACCGTAGGACACTCGACCTCCCAGAAGTTTGCGCGAACAAAAGCAGCACGAATCTGGTTTTCAAGTCTATTCTTGAGTAGCTTGCCCAGAGGACCCAAGTCATAGAATCCAGAGCTACCTCCGTAGATTTCAGGTGACGGACCCCAAATGAACCCCCTCTTCCTAGCAAGGCTCATTATGATCTCATTGAAATCTCGCTCTGAACTCATTGTGCTCAACTACTGAGCATCCTCCCTTGTTCGTGTCTTAAACCCTATGGTCGAACTTTTATGGGCATTCTTGAGGAATGTATCTGCACTGTGAGGTTGTCTGGATGGTTGATGATTCGAGTATTTCTGGATTCTACAAGCTCTCGAGAGATGACAGAGTGAAGAAACTCAAAGAGATGACCAAACTCAGTGATGAGGTTCTTGGTCCACTTGTAGATCCGGGAAAGGTGGATATGAGCATACTCGACCACATGATTGAAAATGTAGTAGGGGCAATGACCCTCCCTCTTGGAATTGCCACTAACTTCTTGATCAACAAGAAAGACTACTTGATACCAATGGCTATAGAAGAACCATCAGTTGTTGCTGCAGCAAGCAACGCCGCAAGAATGGCTCGGGTGCATGGAGGATTTGTTGCAACAGACACAGGTCCAAACATGATTGCACAGATTCAGGTTGTAGAAGTTCCTTCACCTGAGGAAGCAAAAGCAAAGGTAATGGAGGCGAAAGAGGACTTACTTGCTTTTGCGAATGAGCAAGACCCCATCCTTGTTCGATTTGGCGGAGGCGCGAGAGACCTTCGGGTACGTGTCTTCGATTCAAAGGTTGGTGTCATGTTGGTCACAGAGTTGATTGTTGACACTCGTGATGCGATGGGCGCCAATGCAGTGAACACAATGGCAGAAGCACTAGCGCCAAGGATTGAGAAAATCACAGGTGGAAGGGTAATCCTCAGAATTCTGTCCAACCTAGCAGAGTTCAGGCTTGTTCGTGTACGCGCTGTCTTTGACAAGGAGATGCTGGGTGGCGAAGAGGTTGTAAATGACATCATCGCAGCTTGGGCATTTGCTGAAGCAGACCCATATCGATGTGCCACGCACAATAAGGGCATAATGAATGGAATCGATGCAGTTGTCATAGCCACAGGGAATGACTTCAGAGCCATTGAAGCAGGGGCACACAGCTTTGCTGCCATGAATGGATATGGCTCACTCACCAAGTATGAGAAATCCCCAGAAGGCCATCTTGTGGGAAGCATTGAGATTCCAATGGCTGTGGGACTTGTAGGAGGAGCAACAAAAGTACACCCAACAGCAAGGGCATGTGTGAAGATCCTCGGGGTTGAAACCGCCCTAGAGCTGGGACATGTCATTGCAAGTGTAGGTCTTGCTCAGAACCTAGCCGCGCTCCGTGCACTAGCTTCGGAAGGAATTCAAAAGGGACACATGGCTCTTCATGCTCGTAATGTGGCGGTTACAGCTGGAGCGCGAGGAGACTTGGTGGATATGATTGCGGAGCAGTTGGTAAAGGAGAAGATTGTCAAGGTCGAACGGGCCAAGGAACTTCTGGAAGAGATGAGGAAATAGACGAGTGACAATTGAAGATGTGAAATCCCACCAATAATCTGTCGATAAATCGTTCTTTCTACATCAGAGTTACATTTTTGTAGAGCCCAATCACTAGACGCATAGCCTGTTTGAGCTCAGGTTAGGTTCTGTCAAAGCTATTAAAACGTAGGTCGAGGTATTATGGAAGACGAATGCTCTCAATGGGAACGACTTGCCAATGAGTTTCTCGAGGCTGAGAAGTTCTATCAGGCTGCAAATCAGTTCAAGAATGCAGCAAGCTGCTTTCTAGACAGAGTGCTTGAGATGACCAAAAAAGCTGCAGAGTATTACCATATGCATGCTGAAGATCGTTTAGAGAATGATGATCATAGAGCTGCAGCCACAGCATACCTTGAAGCGGCCACACAGTATCGACAGATTAGTGATTTCTCGACTGCGATGACTCTCTATGAGAATGCAGCCAAAGAAGCGCTCCTAGAGAGAATGACAGAAACTGCAGCACAAGCGTATCTCTGGGCTGCCTACTCATGTCACAAGACAGGAAACCGCGAGTACTTTCTGACAGCAGCTGAAAACATGGGGAATCTCTACGATAAGGCAGCAGACAAGGCAATCGACGATGGAAATGCGGAAAGGGCAGTCATAAACCTCTCACTTGCCGCAATGGGTTTCGTGACCATAGAAAAGATGGGGAAAGCAAACGAACGACTTGAAAAAGCAAGAAAGATCATCAATAAGACGAGATGGGAATGGCTTGAAACCCTCCTTTCCTTCAGTGAGGCTCTCTCAAAGAATAATCTAGATGATGCAGAAGATATGCTTGAGGCTTTCAAGGAAGAAGAGGCAATCGAGCAGGTCATGAGAGCCTGTCTTAGCATCAGATCTGAGATTGAGAAGAAGAAACGTAGGGCACGGTAGGCTAACCAACACGTACCATTGACGTCTTAATCACTTCCTGACCCGAACGACCATCCACTGTTTTGATAGTGACTAGCTCCTCACCCTGACCGACCGCTCTCACAAACAATTGGAAACGGACTTTCTCTCCGCTGCCCAGAAAATTCACTACCTTCTCTTCGATACCAAGCGATATCTCTAGACCATCAGAGAGTTCTATCTTTACTTCTATATTCTCAGCAGGTCCGTCACCCTCATTGAGGACCGTAATTTGAAGTACAGCCTCCTCACCCAAGTTGCACGAAACTCTTTCAGGACTCACATCCAAAGCCAACTTTGATGGGGCGCGAGCAATCTTGAATTCAAGGACATTGCTATGTTTATTGACAAGAACTTTATCGCCTTCAAGGGTGACTGTGAAGGGGCCAATTGTGCCCTCGCCACTAAGTACTGGTTTGAACGTGAGTAACCAGGACTCCTCCTTTGCAGGGCTCTGTGTGTATTCGGGCTCTTTTGTGAGTATGACGCTATTTGAGAGTGAGAGTCGGTGGTCAACAATCTGAACCTCAGCGGGACAGCTGTACTTCAACTCAATCTCTAGAGGTTCCTTTACTTTGACCTCCTTTTGAGGAGGGCCAGCCCAGTCCAAGAGAATCTCAGTCTGGAGAGCAAGTCGTGTTGAGGCAACTAGAAAATCAAAAAGCGGTTTCTCAGTTTCATTAGGTTTGATACTCTTTGCGGCTCTTTCGAACTCATCGGATGGTACTTCAATGCCCTCACAAAGAATCCGGACGCAGAGCTCAGCAAGAATGAATAGGGGATCTTTTTTGGTTGTGACCTCTTTCAGTCGTTTCTCAGCTTTCCTCATGATATTGATTGCTGTGTTGAAGTTTCTTGCTGCTAGATAACCAGCAATCGCTACACCCAAGGCTCTGTTTGATTCTCTTCCCTTTTTTTCTCGATGAAAGTGGTCAGAAGACTCTGAATAGAGACCTCCAGCTTCGTCGTATCGACCTTCCCGAATCAGGCACTCAGCTGCAGCAATTTTCATCTCTGAACATCTAGAGTGATTATTATTCTCTAGAGCACAGTAGGCAGCCTCTCGGAAGTACTTGACAGCAAAGTCGGTCTGGTCAACTTCACAGAAGCAACGAGCCGCCTTCTCATATTCAGTACTAGCATATTCCGGATATCCTTCCTCTATCTCGATTAGTGCCTTCTCGATGTATTTCTTGGCTTTCTTCACGGGGTCAGATTTCAGGAAATTAAACATTGATGGATTCCTCAATCATCTATTCGAATGTAAAAAGTTCCATCAGCATCTGCTATATCGGTTTCGGCAGAAGTATTTCAGCCTGGTACAACTCATAGAAATAAGTGGTCTTGAAAATGATTCAAAAGAGTTCAGGTACACTCTTCAGTTCTAAGGTGATTGTGAATGACTAAAATCCCTGCCTATTGGACAAGTCCCCTTACACATGAGTTTGAGGTTTCAATCGAGTCTGTAGAGAAATCTGAGAACTATTACCATATACAAATCAGGGAGGACGTTATACGACCTGCTGGAGGAGGACAAGCTGGGGACCGAGGATTCCTATATGTAGAAGACACCAAAACCAGAATCCACGACACGATAAGTGATGCATCAGATATTGTCCTTATCACGGACGGACCAGTACCAGAGGGGAGCAAGGGACATCTAGAGATTGATATGGACTGGAGATTATCGATGATGAGAAATCATACCGCACAGCACCTCTTTGTTTCCTTTCTTAGAAAGAGAGAAGAGAAACTCAATGTGGGGAATCTTTGGATTGATGGCATCCATGGAACTGTAGAACTTGTTGGGGCTAAACTCAATCATGATGTCATCTTTGAAGCTGAGGAAGAGGTCACCAAGGTTATCGAGGAGGATATTTCTGTCAACATTGACTTTGTCGACTCAGATAAAATTGGTCCATCTGTGAGGAGCAGAGAGGGTCTCTCAGACAGACTTGACAAGCTCAGAATCGTGAGCGTAGGTCATTTGGATCAGTCTGCATGCTCGGGAATTCATGTACCAAGCACTGGAGCTATTGGGTTCTTCAAGGTTATAGATTTCAAGATGAATGATGAAAGAACTAGTGTTGAATTCCTCACAGGCATTAAGGCAACAATCACTGTTTCCAATCTTTATAATGAGGTCCTTCGAAGGAAATACGACTATCCCTATGAAATGGACCAGTTGGGAGCTGTATTGGATAGGTCAAAGGAAGCCATTGATATAAAGCAAAAGTTGATTGAGAAAGTCACAACACTACTGACCAGTGACCCATCAGCTGAATGGATTTCGAGCGTTCATTTTAAGCATGAATATTTGCCTGGTTTTGATGCAAACACTCTGAAGATTTTGGCAAACCAAATAGAAATGAAGGAACCAACAGTGCTTCTCTTATTTGCTCCCGGTAGGAAGTCACATGTAGTCCTCAAAACAAATGAGATGCCCAGAGAGGCGGCGGCGTACATTCGTAATCCTATCATTGAACTTGGGGGAAGAGGAGGAGGAAAAGCAGAGCTCTTCTCAGGTGGTTTTGTGGATTGTGAGAACTCAGAGAACCTCTACGAGAGCTTGGTGAGTCTAGTTCGTGAATTGATAGTTTAGATACTACTTCATTCCAAACCATGTTTTGTGGCGATCTCAGTCCAGAATTTTTTTACAGCCCAAGGCACGGCTAAAAACTCTTCCCTGAACAAATCAAAGTTTAAACCTTGAATCATCATCTCTTGTGAAGAGCCTATACATCCACGTGATTCGTCAAAATCAAAGCATACTTCAGCATATTTTCTGTTGGAGGTCAGCAGATCTAAGAACACGAGTTGTTTCTTCTGATCAGGTATTCTCGTCAATGGAAATACATCTGTGTGAATCTGAATCCATTTTGTTCCGAGTCTAATGAATATCGTATATTTGAAGGTAAGCCCATCATCCCCACTGGATTCACTCACAGATAGCTCATCCTTTCTTTCACT
>JAEORX010000081.1 GCA_016840685.1 Candidatus Thorarchaeota archaeon | reverse complement strand
TAGCTATTCCACCTCAATTAGCAACAGGTGTTTTCTATTGGGGCTGGGCTGGTTTTTTGAACTTCACATTCTGGGATCTCTCATTTGATACTGGAATCCCTGATGCGACTGTGGCGCTCAATGTTCCCGGGTTCCAATCTGCAGAGGCATATAACATCCCATTCACTGGTTATTATCTGGTATTTTTCAATACGACTGTCTTGCAATCCGGTCAGACAAACCTACCATTATCAATCACGTTCAGCAAAGAAAACTACCAAGATGCTTCGATTATAATTCAAATCAAAGTTCTACCAGTTCCAACTGATATTGAGGTTGAAATTGGAACGGAATTTCAGGATCCGACATTTGGTGCAGATAATTATCGAGTGCCAATTGGAGAAGTAATGCAGATACTCCTTTACTACAATGATACAGATGACTCAGAAGGGATTGTTGGTGGAATTGAGAATGCTCAGCTTGACTTAAGCGATATCTTTGGACCAACTCGTCCCTTGACATATTTCTCAGTAGAAGAGTTAGGCAATGGCAGTTACCGTTTTATTTTTGATACAGCAGATCCTTGGTTATTAAGTAATCCGTCGGACCCTAGATCATTTCCATATGAAATAAAATTTAGATTCTGGCTTGGGAACCATACTCAAGCCGAGTATAGCATCACCATTAGGATAATTGACCTACCAACATCGTTTACAATCACTGAGATTACTATCGGAGATAACACATATCCAAATCCTGATTTCACTCTGCTCAATCTCATGTATGGAGAATCAGGTAGGATTGTTTTGCGATACAATGATGATTGGCCCGGGCATGCCACTGGAACTCTAATCACGAATGCAAATCTTACCTTAGATCTTGACTTGTCATTTATTGAGCTTCTATTATTCCAAACACCCTACGAAGATCCAGGTAACCCTGGACATTATATTATTGAGTTTCAAGCTGCTTCTCCAATCATCGGGACTGATGAAGGAAGCTCACAGATCATACTTGCCCTAAGCAAGACTAATACACAGGTGTTAACCATATCACTCCGAATTGACGTACGTCCGACCGATTTTACTAGAACAATGACTACGGTAGTAACCTATGCAACTCCTCTCAGTTTTCTCGTGATTCTACTAATTGGTCTATATGTGAAAGTCTGGAGTGTTCCGAAACGTCTGCGACAGATTAATGGTCAAATCAAGGTCATTCGGAAGGGTAAGATTCCGAAACCGGTTGGTGATGTGAAAGACCGTCAAGAACTACTAGCTGATCTCTTCAATGATACCTATGAAGGAACTGGAATCCGAAGAATGCCAGATCAACTTCCAGAGGAGTCAATCCCTGTCCAAGTCCCAGAGCTAGGCGAACTTCTCATTCAACTAGCTATTCTTACAAATCTCAACCAACAGGAACTAGATGATTTCAAGGCTGATATCGCAAAAATGAAGATGAGTGAGCAGGCCGCCTTCGTGAAAGAGGTTATTATGCAGGAGGCTATTCGAGCTGCTCGTCGTGAGAGCAAGAGCGTAGATGACATCATGTCAGAGCTACAGGCGGACGCATCGAAGAGGCTTGCTGGTGAGGAGGAACATAAGGCTCCCAGAGATGTAGGAGTTGATGAGCTAGAGGAACCTGAAGAGGAACCAGTTCTCTTAACACCGACAGAAGAAGAGCCAGAGCCTGAACAAGTTGGTGGGCCTGAAGGACCAACTAGGTCAATCGAAGACTTCAGTTTCTCGAGCGACTATATGAGTCCTTTTGAGATAGAGGAGCTAAGAAAGGAGCTATTAGAGAAGGGTGTACTACCTTCGGAGATTGATGTCATTCTTAAACAAGCCGGAGAGCTTCCACGAGAACTCGTTGAGGAACTCATCCGAAGTCTGGATGCAGAGCGACTCAGAAAAAGATGACCAAATCATTCATCCTGAGTCTGTTCGTCCTTTCCTAGGAAGTAGGAGAGAGGCAAAGTCGTTCCAGAAGAAGTGATCTTTGTCCTGTTCGTCCTTCTTACAGGATATTGGGGATGCTTAGCAAGAGTATAGGTACGTCTTGACTGGGTTTCGGACACCTTGATGTGAATTTGTGCCGCACCAGAGAGAGTTCTTCCGCCCTCTGGGATATTTGAGCTTCTCTTGGAAACTGGAGCTGATACCAGGGTGAAGATGCCGCGTTGAAGGGTCAGAGCAGAGATCTTTGATGCCATGTGAGAGATGTCCTGCATTCCCTCACTCTTGAGACCCTCCTCAAGGTACAGCTGAGGGAGTCCTGTGACCATGATGATGCGTGCAGGGATCATATTGAGAAACCCCTCGAGTTGATTCATTATGAGGTCATAGGTCTGCGATGAGTTGAAGGCTCGAGAGATGTAGATCCGGTCCTTGACCAGCTCTGGTTCTAGGTTGTATTCGTAGGCAAGCTGTGTGAAAGTCTCCAGCTTTATCATGTTGGCGCTGTCGATGATGATACATGGACTCCCCAGACCTCCCTTCTCCCTTGAGGTTTGAACCTTCACTGCCACACGATGGAAGTCATCATGCAGGGAACGCTCACCATAGAAGAGATGGACCAAACCTGATTCGAGTCCACCACCTAGCAAAGCATCAAGAGCTACGATTCCTGACTCGACCTTCACGCTCATGAACTCGTCAGCTGTATGAAACCCGAATCGTAGGGGAGTCTCTGGAAATCTCATTTCAGCAGTTTGTGCGTGTATATCCGATATAATCACCCCCAGAGTGACAAAAAGGAACTCTCTGACTCGAGTAATCGTTTTAAGGGACGACCTGTGATGTATAGTATCCACGCCGGGAGGATGCATGGTGGTTGTGACTAAGGTTCGAGTCTGCCCAAAATGCGGCTCTGATAAGATTCGTGCTGTCAAGACGTCAGTGAGTGGCTGGCTATTGCCAAACCAGTACTACTGTGAGGAGGAGGGTTGTGGCTATTCAGGAACCCTCTATGTTGAGATAGAAGTTGAGGAAGTCGAACAACTGAAACGTGTCATGAATGGCGATTCTAAAGAAAGTACATGATGACATCACAAATCCTTGAAAAATCGTCAAAAAGCAAATGTCTTAAGTAGGCATCAAGCAGTCAAAAGTTAAGGTGACTATACCATGGTAACATACGAGGGTTTTGATTTCCCCGATGATCTATACTACACTGAAGACCAGATCTGGGTCAAGAAAGAAGGTGGCAAGGTCCGAATTGGCTTTACTACCTTTGGCATGGACCTAGCTGGGAAGATTAAGTTCGTTAGACTGAGACCAGCTGGCAAAGATATCGCTGCAGGACGCAGCATTGGTACGCTAGAATCTGGAAAATGGACTGGCCCAGTCAAGGCTCCCATTGGTGGAACCATCACTGAGGTCAATGAAGCACTCAAGGACAACCCAGGCCTCCTGAATGAGGATCCCTATGGAAAGGGTTGGGTTGCTGTCCTAGAACCTGACAACCTAGATGCAGACCTTGCAAAAATCCAGGGTGCAAATGGGCTAGATGCCTGGGTCAAGAAAGAGTTTGCAGAGAAGAAAGCTATGTAGTCAATGGAGTGAGTGGCTGGGCATCCAGCCGCCATCCCTTCTTCTTTTACTTTCTACGAGCAAGTTCACGTCGCAGACCGATTGCTGCATCATAGACGATTTCAGGTGGGGCAAGCACGTAGAGAAGATTTCTTGAGTATCCTGACTCGAAGACTATGCTCTGAAAAATGAGTGTCTGGAGACTCTTCTCAATGTCATTAGAGCCATATCGGACGCCAAGCTCCTCGCATTTAATCTGCACAAGTTCGTTCAGGGTTTGACGGTCGATATAGGTCTCTGTCTTGTATCGCATGAGGTGTTCACACATTGCCTCTAAGACTAAGAGTGTCATGTAGTCATTCATGCTGATTGTTTCAATGAGGTCCATGTAGTCATTGTCGTGTGCAAAGGAGGTGATTGACATGGTCGCATTTCTCACTGCATCAGAATCAATCTCCTGTCCACTTGAGGCTAGAGGCCATAAGAGCTTCAAGGCTTCAATTGTCGTCTTTGGTTTTGACGCATCGAACTCCACTACAAGGTCTGTGATGTATCTGATGACCTCCTCAGTGAGCTGATGGGGGAATGTGTCCTCGACCCGCATCCTGACGATATCATAGAGCTGCGATTGAGTATAGGTATCAAGGGGAATCTCGAAGTCGTAGGCCATATGCGTGGCTGGGAGTTTGGTGAGTAGTCTGTAGTCATGACTGTTAAGAACTCCGATGGTGCTGGCATTGATCTCCTTGGAGAGCCGTGCCACCTTGCTGTAGACCTCCTCGTTGGTCTCGTCTATATTGTCAAGGACAAACACAGTTCTTCTGTCAGTGGCAGAGGCGGTCCTCTTGAACTGCATCCAGAGGACATCGAGGTCAAAGGCAACAGTGATGGGTCTGTTTGTTTCATTGTGAATCTTGTCATTCAACTCTGAAACAATCTCGAGTGTGTCTTTGTGCTTCGCATCGACATAGACTGTGTGTGAGTTGAACTGCTCGGGTACAAGCCTCGTCAGGAAGAAGCGTGAAAAGACAGTCATGCCAACACCTGAGATTCCATGGACTAGGCAGTTGACACCGAAATCATCCTCAATAGAGTCACGGTAGATTCCATTGACTGTTTCAAGCTCCCGGTCGCGATGGAGGAGACGCTCAGGTACATAGTAGGGATCAAACAGACCTTTTGGACTACGATTTGGACGGACCATTCTCATCCTCGGATGTTAGTTCTACAAGTGACCTATATAAGCACCTGTCTGAGATGACCGAAAGTATTCTCTTTTGTTGACTAAGTTTCAGACCATGGACCCAAGCACATTGTTGCACTCTTCTGAGAGCAGGAAGGGATTGAAACCCTTGCCAATTATCCCTCTTATCTCTTCGAGTCGCTTCTTCTTTATCTTGTCTGAGTAGGGCCATTTGTGCTCTGGTTTTGGTGTGATCCCATTTGCTTCGCACAGATCAACGAGAGCAAGAACGGTGTCGAGCATCTCTGGACCAGTCTGATTCTCTGGTTTAATCTCCCTAGAGTGAAGTATGAGTCCATATGTAGCTGTGTTGTCCCCGAGATACCACTTGCTTGGTGCATGTCCATACTTGGCAAAGGGTGTCATACCGTGGTCGATCAAGAGACCATTGATCAAGTCCAGCCGGTCCTGCAGGTGGAACAGGCTGTCTCCATGGAATCCATAGCCCTCGAAGAGTGCAACCTGAATGCCAACCTTCGGGTTTCTCTTAGGCAGCTTCAGTCTGATGTCCTTCATCCTTGCAAGACCCTGCTTGTCAAGATGTTTGTAATCCATGATGTTTTTCATCTCTGACTCGTAGTCTGCTGGAAAGTCGACAATCAGCAGAGGAGGATTGAGGTCCTCTCGAACATCATCATGAGCTGATGTTATCGCCTCTCCGTATCTCACTGGGCTCTTTCTCTCAATCATGTCGTTGAGCGCGCGTCCAAGTGCGTTGCATTCCTCAAACTCAGCGAGACCTCCTATCAGGCTCTCTTTGACCTGAGGACCAATGGACAATCGCAACTCAGTGATAAACCCGAGGGTACCATGCGAACTTGCAACATCATCAATTGACAAGCCAATCTTGTTCAACTGTGCCTCCAGTTCTGGGTCGTCACACCTGACACCGTTAGCATCTAAGGTCAGCTTCCGACCATCATACAAGACCATCTTCACCCGGAGAGTACTGTCCCTCATGGTTCCATTGTACCAAGTGTCGTTTCCTCCACCATCAGTGGACAAGATGCCCCCTACAGTGGCAATATCCCTACTGCTGGGTGCGATATAGAAACGCATTCCCATGGATTCTAAGAACTCGTTTATCTTATCAGGTGTGATCCCCGGTTGTACGTCAATGTATCTCTGGTCCTTTGATACAGTCAGCACCTCTTTCATCTGAAGGCTGCTTATCATCAGACGCTCATCATCTCCACCAGTACATGCGCCACTGAGACCCGAGCCACCTCCCTTTGGAGTCACAGTGAGTCCCTTACTCTGCGCAAATTGTATTGCTGCGACCACCTCTTCCTCACTACGAGGATAGTAGACACCCTTGATCTTTCTGAAGTTGAGCTTATAGTACATACTGGCGTTAGCGCCTATGACTACATCTCTGATCTTCAATCACTTGGCACCTCCTTCTAGGGCATCAGAAACGAGTTCAACAACGTCCTTGGTTTTGAGGTCCTGACTCAGAAGCTGCTCTCTACAGGAAGGACAGGCTGTTATCACTGTAGTATTCTTCACACCTTCTCGGGCCGCACGTAGTTGAATTATCTTATCACTGAGGTTAGGGTCCGTCATTCTCAGAAGACCTCCACCACCACAACAACTCAGATCCATCTCTCGAAACTCTATTCCCATCTTGTTGATGACTGACCTGGGTTCTGTCTTTATCTCGAGAATTCGATGTAGCTCACATGGGTCGTGGTATGAGAACTCCTCAGTCTGGGGATACTCGGGAATAGTATCCAATTTTCTGTCAAAGAACTGCGTGTGATGGAGTGCTTCAACATTCTCGAGATTGTGATGCTCCCTGAGCTGGATGAGACATCCTGGACAGCAAGTTATGACATTCCTGACCTTTGCTTCTTCGACCACTTGCTTGTTATGTTCTCTCAGCTTTTGGGCTCCTTTTTCATCACCCATCAGATAAAGTGGATGGCCACAACAGAACTCCTCAGCTCCCATGACTAAATAGTCCACCTCAAGCCTCTCTAGGGTCTTGAAGAGAGAACGAAGCACATCGATTTGACTGCCCCTGAATGACATCAGACAACCAAGAAAGACCATGACCTCTGCTGTCTTTCCCTTTTCGTAGACACGGTCCTCGAGACCTGGTATCTCCTCTTCGAGCTCATCAAGCCAGTAAATTGCTCGGTCTTCAGCAGCAAGTCCATAGATATTCTTGACATTCGATAGCGCATCCTTCAGGGGTTCGAGATACTCAAACTCTTCAGGAGCAGTTTCGATGGCCTTTGCTCGTTGCTCATGCCAGACCTTCAGTAAGTCCACACCTGATGCACAGTTCTCCTCACATCGACCACAAAGTGTGCATTGAAACAGAAGACGTCTGAACTCCCTGCCAAGCTCTTCATCATTCTCTATCTGGTCCATGACCTGCAGCAAGTACATTTTTCCACGCGGCGAGAATTGTTCCTCACCAGTTGCGTCAAACATTGGACAGAGCTGCAGGCAGGATCCGCAACGAACGCATTTGTCTTGAGACATTTTAGTTACTCCAGGGATTCAATAATTCGGCTATCTAGGATGACGTACCGGATTCGGTGGGCGGTCTTCCTATCTCTTAATAATCTAGCGCAATGTAATCTGGTGTCTGAGTTAAAATACAAAGCATGATTGCGGCAAAAAAGGAAAAGTTACCTCCCTGATGTCAGGGAGGAACCTGTGACAGTGATTAGATAGGTGCCTTGGGGATGAATCCCTTCTCATAAAGGATCTCAGAGGCTCCACGGGCACGCTTTATGATTTTCTCAGCATGTTTGTAGAGGTCCTTCTCTTCCCAGTGTTTTTTGGCAATACCTTGCTCAATAGCCCTCATTCCAACTGCTGTAGCCTCAGCTGGATACAACTCCCACTGGTCCATCGTTGGTATCACTTTCCGCTCAGTGGCTTCCTTTGCTCCAAGGTCCGCCAGAGCCTGAGCTGCAGCGATACACATCTCATCAGTGATTGTGGTTGCACGAACATCTAGTGTCCCTCGAAATATTCCTGGGAACCCAAGAGAGTTGTTGATTTGGTTGTCAAAGTCACTTCGGCCAGTCCCAACAATTCGAGCGCCTGCATCCTTGGCGTCCCATGGCCAGATTTCAGGTAGTGGATTAGCGCAGGCGTAAACAATTGAGTCTTTGGCCATAGAAGATACCCATTCTTTCTTAACTGTGCCCGGAACTGGACGTGATGCTGTTATGAGAACATCTTTACCCTCAATTACTTCGCCCATGTCTCCTGTCATCCTATCAGGATTGGTCTTCTGTGCAAGGTCATACTTGAAGGTATCATAGTCCTTCTCTTTCACAATATCTTCACGGTCTGCATAGATTGCACCCGTGCTGTCTACCATGACTATGTTCTTTGGATCAACACCTGCAGCAATCAGCAGATATGCTGTCCGCGTATTTGCTGCTCCCACTCCCAACATAGCTACTGTGATGTTTTCAATATCCTTCTTGACAACTTTCAAACCACCGAGAACACCTGCAAGAACTACAGTGGCTGTGCCCTGAGCATCGTCATGCCAGACCGGAATCTTGACCTCTGGGTCATTTCTGAGTTCCTCAAGAACTCTGTAGCACTTTGGTTTTGAGATGTCCTCAAGGTTGATACCTCCGAAGGATGGTTGCAAGAGCTTCACAAACTCGATGATTTTGTCAGGGTCTTTTGTGTCGACGCAGATTGGCCACGCATCTACACCACCGAGGTATTTGAAGAGAATTGCCTTCCCTTCCATCACGGGACCTGCAGCGAGTGGTCCAATGTCACCCAGCCCGAGCACTCGTGTACCATCACTAACCACTGCAACCATGTTGCCCTTGTTGAGATGTTCGTATGCCATCTCAGGATTATCTTTGATATCCAAGCATGGCTTTGCCACACCTGGAGTATACCAAATGCTGAAGTCAGTGAAGTCACGAACCGGTGCCTTACCAATGCTCATAATTTTGCCTTGGTAGAATGGATGGAGGACCATAGCGTCCTTTCCTGGCTTTTCAGCCTTTTTCTTTAACTCTTCGACAGAGAGCTTTTTTTCAGACATAATGTGCGCCTCTTTGTCATCATGAGACAGGTGATATTAACCCATCAAGCGCTTTGGGGCTGCGATAGCTCCGATTAAAGTGTATGCTTCGTGTACATCAGCAGACACATCATTGCATTGATATATCAAAAGACGAAGGGTCGGTCATGCCCGGCGTTGGTGATGAGTTTCATTCTGCGACCAAGTACGAGAGAGGCAAACTACCTGGTCACATGCTGGATTGGAGTACAAAACCGTCAGTATACAAAAAGTATCCGGATGCCAAGAAGGTCAGTCTCCCGCCACCTGTGATACAGGGGGGTCCTGGCCTCTGGGAGGTATTGCGGACACGAAGGAGTGTGCGAGTATACAACAAGGATCCAATGAGCCTAGGGGAGCTCTCACAGATTCTCTGGGCAACCCAAGGGATCACTGCATTCATTGGTAATCACAAGCTCAGGACTGCTCCCTCTGCAGGGGCTTTGTACCCAATAGAGACGTACCTGTTGATCAGCAGGGTTGATGGTCTGGAGAAAGGTCTCTATCATTACGATGTCGAAACCCATCAGCTTGATATTCTCAAAATGGGTGACTTTTCTCGTGAGGTACAGGCTGGAGCCTTGGACCAGCAGATAGCTTCGAGAGCCTCTGTGGTGTTCATCTGGAGTGCAATCTTCCAGAGGTCGAAATGGAAATATCTGCAGCGTGCCTATCGATACATCTTCCTCGATGCAGCGCACATCGCTCAGAATCTAGCTCTGGCAGTTCAAGGACTTGGCTTAGGAAGCTGCCAGATTGGTGCACTGTATGATGATTACCTCAATGAACTGCTAGGTTTTGACACTACTGAGGAGAGTGTCATCTATATGAGCAGCATTGGTAAGCCAAGTAGGTCTGGCTTGTGAGTCTACAGTTTCAGTCCCCAAAAGTTCACAATCTGATTCGCATGTTCTCTGGACTTTACCTTGTCCAAACCCTCAGCGCCTCCGAAGATGGCTTCAATCTTTCCATTTTCATCTATCAAGTAGGTTATCCGCTTTACACCCATTCCTAGGATGTCCAGCTTACTATATGCATCATAGAGTTTCGCAATCTCAAGGTCTTCATCCATCAGGATATTGAAAGGAAGGTTGTACTTCGCTCTAAACTTCTGATGGAGCTCTGCTGATCCCCCTGAGATGCCGAAGATTGGGATTCCAGTCCCCTCAAAGAGGTGATAGCTGTCTCTTATAGAACAAGCCTCAGCGGTACATCCTGGTGTGAAGTCCTTGGGGTAGAAATAGAGGACTAGCTTCTGCCCTCTATAGTCGCTCAGTTTGAAAGGCTTACCAGTGTCGTCTTCTGTTTCGAAGCCTGGTGCTTCTTCGCCTATTTGTGGCACCACAGCTCCCTCTACAGCTTGAGCTTCCAGAAGTTGATGACCTGGTCCGCATGTTCCTTGGTCTTGACCTTCTCGATTCCCTCAGGGCCACCGAATATTCCCTCTATCTTACCCTTCTCATCAATGAGAAATGTTGTTCGCTCAATGCCCATGTACTCCTTCCCGTACATGCTCTTTTTCTTATAGACATCGTAGAGTTTGGCAATCTCAAACTCCTCATCCATCAGGAGCGGGAATGGTAAGTTATTCTTCTCCTTGAAGCTCCTGTGTGATTTTTCGGTTCCACCAGACACACCTAAGACAGGAATGTCTGACTTCTCAAAAACTTTGAAGCTATCACGAATAGAGCATGCTTCAGCCTGGCATCCTGAGGTATTGTCTTTAGGATAGAAATAGAGAAAGACTTTCTTTCCCTTGAAATTGCTGAGCTTGATCTTTTCCCCACTCTCTGTGGTCGTTGCAAAATCTGGTGCTTTGTCACCTATCTTTAGCATATTATTCTCATCTCCCAGAATTGTAATTAACAATAATTAACTAGTTCGTGATATTTGTGGTAATAAAGATTTGCATCTTACGAAACCCATTAGCAACCCTTAAAGAGCAAGTGACATGCAGACCATCTTGCTTTAGGCGGAGTGCAGATGGCAGACGCAATCATCTCATACAATTCCTTGACGAAGGTATATGCAGGCATAGCTATGGGAACTCTTCTGTGTCTAGCTGCAGGTTACTTCGTCGGAGAGCTTTTCCTTTCATCTGCGAGTTGGGATTGGGTGATAGTTCTTCTAGCCTTCATCTGTCTTCCTGTAATAGTTGCAGCTCTTGGTTTCTATATTGGATGGTATGGAAAGAAGTCTACAGTCGATTACACTGACCCCACATGGCAATTTGCACCTGTTCAGTTAGAGATTGATGACGCACAGTCACTGGTGAAGCAAAATAGGCGTACGTACTGGCGTATGGTGTCAAACAGTAGTTATTGGACTTTCTTTCTTCCTATAGTACTCCTTCTCTTTATGGCTGGACTCCCCGTTTACATGTTCATTGAGACTCCTGACCTTGGAGGACTTGAATCATGGATATTCGGTTTGGCACTATCACTCACATATGCTGTGGCATCCATAGGAGCACTCCTAGCGACCTCCAATGCGGCTTCTGAAGATTTTAATATACTGCTAGTGAGAGAGGCCATCGCCTTAGCCAAAGTACAGGAAAAGATACCCGGAATATCGAATGTACGGATTGTGCTTGACAAAGCCAAACTGGCTGGGTATGAGATCTATGAGGCTCCAAGGGTTGTGTCACGGATTCGCAGCATTGAGAGGGACGCATATGTCGAATCTTGGTCAGATGATCTTCATGCTGTCACTCGTGTCTTATGCAGACTTCACGAATCGGAGAATTCGTCACAAGTTATCTGGTGGTGGATATCTCAGGATCGCAATTTCCGTAAGTTTGTGGGAGCTGATGAGAAGGGCTATTATGTACAACTTCCAGTTCAGTCTAGGATAAAACACCCTGGCGTCAAGGATATCGACCTTGTCTTCAAGAATGCAGTAGCAATACTAATCCTAGAGTGGTTAAAGACTCGGGGAGAGAAAGACGAGCTCAGAGAAATTCTCGAGGAGCTTGATGCTGTTCCAATCGAGGGGTAGGTTTGACAGAAGAACCTCTTAGAACTGGCTCTTTCCTTGCCTATCAAGCAGCAATCTTCATCATTGTATTCTTATGGACCCTGATAGCATTTGAGGTAGCTCAGTATCAGCTCCCCTTGCTGTATGCAAATCCCCTCAGCTGGGTGGCTTGGTCGGTTTTCATAATCATAAGTCTTACACCCGCAATAACGGCCATCACATGGCGAATGAAATCATTAGCAAGATTCAGCGAGCCAGATTGGGACTTTCGAGAAAGAGAAATCACACTCTCAGAATACGACAACATGGTAAAGGAGTATGTCGGTCAGTATCGTAACTATCTGTCCATCATCGATACTCCTCTTCTCCTAGCAGCTTGTGCCATATCGATATCTGCTGTAATTATCCCACTTCTTCTTATGAGAACAACCATACTCCTGATTGCTGCAGCTCCAGTAGTTTTTGGATTCCTAGTTCTTTTGTTCGGTCTTGTCTGGTCATCTCTAATGTTCCGTTATATACCAAATGATGCGAGTAAATTCTTCATAATCATACCTGCAAAGTCATTACACCAGACAATAGTAATGATGCAGCATACACCTGGAATATCCTGGACTGGCGTGAGTGTGACCTTGGGTGAAGCCTCTGGCTACTTTATATTTCGAGATGTTTCGGTTGTGTCCAGAATCGAGGTTATTGAGAGTGTTGCTAAGATACAGGGGATTGTGGATGAGTTTGGTCGTGTTTCGAAACTGGTATCTACCCTTGCACTGGAGGGTGCAACTGTCCCACGAGTTATTGACGAATTCTCAGGAGAAATAAATCTCAAGGTACTCACAATGATGGTGTCCAAGACACTGCAAGAGTATATTGCTAAGAAGGGAGCCAATGAATTCATTGAAGAGGTGCTTGAGGAGGTCATCCTCTTCTTGAAACAGATTGACAATGAACCCACGTCTCAGTTATCGTAGTGCTTATCACTTGCAAAGCTTTGAGAGTGTTGAGGGAATCTCTAGTTTGAACGAAGAAACAATCATCGATTACGGTCGGCAAGCAGGTGTCAATAGAGCATTTGCAATACTCTCAGTGCTGGTTACCATTGCAGGAATTGTCCTGAACTATCTGGACATCTTCGACTTCACGCCAACCGTGGTGTTTGTTGGTATACCTGTTTTGCTGTTCATCATGTCACTGGCAATGGGTGGGGGATCCAAGAAAGCCATTGATTATATCCCAGGTAAGTGGGAGAAAAGGAAGACCTGGGTGAGTTTCGTCGAGTACGAGGATATGGTTGAAAAG
>JAEORX010000003.1 GCA_016840685.1 Candidatus Thorarchaeota archaeon | reverse complement strand
CTGCCACAAAGTTCGCAAGGACTGCTGTGATAGCAATGATCATGAAGATCGCTTGAACTACTGGATAATCCAGTGCTATCAGACTCTCGAAGATAAATGCACCTAGTCCCCGCCATGTGAAGACAGTTTCTGTTAGTGTAGCCCCATTTATGAGAAATCCAAAGGTCATTGCGATAATAGTCACCATGGGTAACATCGCGTTTTTCATTCCATGTTTATAGAGCACCTGATTGTCATCAAGACCCTTTGCACGAGCTGTTAGTATGTAGTCTTCAGTCATGACGTCTATGAGGTTGTTTCGCATGTAGAGGAAATAACCTCCATATCCACCAACGCCAAGTGTCATCATTGGAAGAAATAGGTGGTGAAGTATATCTCCAGCTACCATTAGTGCTCCAAGTGGGTGAGTTCGTGCGATCTCCCAGATGTCGTAACTGATGGTGTGTTGCTGCGGAAATCCAATGGCTATGCCAAATACTGACTCAGTCCACTGTGGGAGAATATAGCTAAAGATCATGAGAAGCATCATGCCCAGCCAGAAGACTGGCAAAGCATAGATGAATAGAGCTAAAGTGACAGCACCAATGTCTTTCTTTGAACCCGGGTCTGAAGCTGCCTTGACACCAGTCCAAATACCAAGAAGAATAGCAACCATTGAAGAAGTGCCCATCAACAGAAGGGTGTTGGGGAGACGTTCGACTATCAGGTCGATCACCGGTCGCTGAGCCAAGAAGGAGACTCCGAAGTTGCCCGTGAGCATACTGACAAGGTAACGCCAAAACATGTAGATCCAGTCGAAGATGTCAGGGTTCAGGACAAGGCCAAAATTGGCATACATCTGTTCCAGAAGGTCTTGAGTCAAGACTCGTGAGAGCTCGTCAGTAATCATCAGACTGACTGGATCAGCTCCAAACAGGAAAGTCGGTAGCCGAAACAGGAAGAAGTTGAAACATACCACGGCTATTATCAGCAAGACCATGTAGATGCTACGCCGAATTACATATTCACGAAGTCCCATTTCTTAACACTCCAATTGCCTGGTAGTACATAGCGATGCTAAGTACTATGTGTTAGGGTTTGATGCGTGGTCGGTCTGACCTAATAAAGATAGTGTTCAAGGCGGACAGAGAGAAAAGTGAGAAAGAGAGGGGAAATCAGTGTCCCCATCTCTCATATTGGCTTGAATTCCACTACCTCTCACGTAATCTTGGGTTCAATACTTGATCCAGCGTGTGGCCAACGAAAGTGAATGATAGAGAGAGCAGTGTTATCATCATACCTGGAAATATGACTACCCACCATGCCCCTCTGAACAGAGCCGCACCATTTTGAGCATCCGCAAGCATCCTTCCCCAACTTGGTTCTTCAAGATCTGTAAGACCAAGGAATGACAAACCTGCTTCAGACAAAATTGCCCCAACCACACCTAATGAGATATTTGCAAACAGTATGGGTGTCACGTTGGGTAAGATGTGGCGGAACATGATATAGGTGTCAGTAGCACCAATTGCCCTGGCGGACTCGACATAAGCCTTATTCTTCTCGGCAAGAACCTGCGATCGTATGAGTCGCGCCGTCCCAGTCCACCCGAGTACAGATATCACTATGATGATGTTAGTTGTCGACTCTCCTAAGAAGATAGCCAGGACCATCATTAGGGGTAGACCTGGAATGACGAGAAGGAAGTCAACGACTCTCATAAGGACCTCATCCATTCGACCACCGAAGTAACCAGCCGCTAATCCGACTACTACACCAACAACAGTTGATAGAGCTGTTGCCGCAATGCCAATAATTAGTGAAACTCGACTTCCATAGATTAGCTGTGAGTATGCATCAGCACCCACATAGGTAGTTCCAAGATTTCCATAGTAGCTGCCATAAGCGGTAAGTGTGACTCCAGCAACCATGAATGTGACGGTACCTGTGTAATTCTGCCAGGGGTTATAACCCATCCAAGTTTCAAAGTTCCTGTAAGGAGCGAGACCAACACGGACTTTGACTGTATCGTTCACATCAGTCTGTGTACCATTGACCTCTATCATACCCCCAAATATATCGTTAATGTCTAGGAATGTCACAGGAATACGACGAAGTCGAATGTCTTCATAGTATGTCGCGTCTCGCGTTTCATAGACTCGTATCCACTCATTTGAAGAGTCAACTAACCAGACATAGAGGCGAAACATTAGATTATTACCTTGATAAACGCCAGCGGCAAAGTCACCAGTAAGCTTCGTGGCAATGTTGAGTGTCATGTTGATAGCACTAGGCTGACCATTCCATTCCCACTCAAACGGAAGGTCAAGGTAGATAAAGTCACTGTAATCAGGAAAGACATTCTCAGGGTCAGGACCATTATAGTCAAGGGGAACCCCAGCTGTATGCGACCAAGTCAAGTTCACATAACTAGTACCGTTAGGACCTCCTCCTTGCACGTGTACAGCACTAAACTCATCACTAGTCCCATTAACGTGAATAATGGGTTCTTGATCTAAATCCGCAGGTTTCACATAATTGTCAGTCACTACCCCTTGAGGATCAAAAACACTCATCCATGAAGGTGCTAGGTATGCAGGAGCCACCTTATGTAAGGGATTGGGATCCGCTGTTCCCAAATATGGGGCTAGTATGGCCATTCCAAAGAAGAAGATCATGATAACAAGTCCAACAGTCCCGATTCTGTGTTTGCGGAACTCCTTCCAGAAACCGCTTAGGCTATGATACCAATTACTGTCTTTCCAACCTTTCTGTGACGTGGACAAATTAAATCCTCCAATGCTCAGACATTCCATTCAAATTCGGAATATGAAGTGGATTCACTTGCATCCACTGATATTCCACAAACCTCAAAGTTGCCCTAAAAAAGCAATTGGTTCGGGTAGCACAAATAGTTCGGGTATGTCAAAGGAACTATTATTCACCATCGTATGTTTCCTCAAAGGGATCCTCTATCAACGCTTCCTCTTGTTCTGAAGGCAGTCCCTTTTCCTCCCGAGCCTTAATCATTTGTCTAGTTCTTCTATGGGCGCTCCATAGGTCGGCAAATATCATCCCGACAAGAAAAATCGTCATAACGCCTGTCAAAGATAAAATCGAACCGAGGAACTGGAGGGGAAAGAGGCCAAAAATCCACCATTGTATCAGCATCAGGTATCCAAGCACAATTAGAATGATTGGTATCAGGAGTATCCTTTTTCGAGGTCCAGTTCTTGTCCTTGGAAATGATCGTATCTTTGACATTTCAACACTCAGAGTTTCACTGTATAAAAGAGCCTTTTACTCTTTCCAAACAGGTGAAAAATATTCCAATAGAAGTTCATAATCGTGCCTTGCGGCTTCACTACCATGGTTGTTGAATGTCTTTGAAAGCAACATATTTAAGCCAACCATCAGGCAGCGATACCCCAATAGGGTGAGGTGATTCTACACCCTGAGCCACAGAAGTCTCGATGGAGAGTACGAATATGCCCCTGCTTGACATTAGGAATCTGAGAATGTACTATAAGACACAGAAAGGCTTGGTAAAAGCAGTTGATGATGTGTCTCTTACACTTGAACCAGGAGAGTCAATTGGCCTCGCAGGCGAGTCTGGCTGTGGTAAAAGTAGTCTTGCGTATTCGATTATGCAGCTTCTCCCACCTGCTGCAAACATCCTTGGCGGTAATGTATTTTTCAAGGGTGATGATTTAATTCGTAAGACAGCCAAGGAGATGCGGGATATTCGTTGGAAGAATGTGGCAATAGTCTTCCAAGGAGCCATGAATGCACTGAATCCTGTTTTTGAGATAGGAGAACAGATTTCTGAAGCAATCCTCATGCACGAAAATGTGACTGAGGAGGAGGCTCTAGATCGTTGCGCAAAGCTATTTGAAATGGTTGGACTTGACCCAAGTCGTATTCATAACTATCCGCATGAGTTCTCAGGCGGAATGCGTCAGAGAGCGATGATTGCCATGGCGCTTGCCTGTAATCCGGACCTGGTAATTGCAGACGAGCCAACCACAGCGTTAGATGTAACAATACAAGCCCAAATTCTCAAGCTTATGCAGAAGCTTCAGAAAGATCTTGGTCTTTCACTCATCTTGATCACACATGACTTGAGTGTTATCGCTGAAACCTGTGACAAAACAGCTATCATGTATGCAGGAAAAATAACAGAACTCGCAGATGTAGTTTCAGTCTTCAAAGATCCTGTTCACCCCTATGCCACAGGTCTCGTTGGTGCAATCCCAAGTATGGTTAAGGCAGAGCAGAAAACACTAACCTCGATTCCTGGGTCTCCACCAGACTTGATTGAACCTCCATCTGGTTGTAGGTTCCACCCAAGATGTCCATATGCGCAGGATATCTGTTCGAAGGAAGATCCACCATTTGATGAAATTGAGCCTGATAGGTTTGTAGCCTGTCATTTTGCAGAGCAGCTCAAAGCAGAGATGAAAGTAGATTTGGGGTGATTGATAATGACAGTTGACAAAGTACAAGTTTTGCAAGGTTCTGATGACATTAAAGATGGAGAAACTCTAATTTCTGTGCAGAATATGCGAAAATGGTTTCCAGTGAATACTGGGTTTCTTTCCTCACTACTCTACAAGCAGGAGCTATTCGTAAAAGCTGTGGATGGAATTACATTTGATATCATAAAGGGAGAGGTTCTCGTACTTGCAGGGGAAAGTGGTTGTGGCAAAACAACTACTGGTAGATGTGTACTCCATCTTGAAATACCAACTGATGGAGATATTATCTATGCAGGTCAGAACTTGTCCACTCTGGATCGAAACGAGCTAAAGGAATTGCGAAAACGCATGCAGATCACATTCCAGGACCCCTATGAATCACTCAATCCGAAGCAGACTATTTTCAGCATCATAGAGGAACCATTGTTGGTACACAAGATTCCACTTGCGCCAAGCCAGAGACGACAGAGAGTCCTTGAAGCGTTAGAGAGCGTTGCGCTCACTCCAGCTGAGGATTACATCGACAGATTTCCGCATGAGCTATCTGGGGGACAGAGACAGAGAATATCAGTAGCAAGAGCGCTTATTCTACATCCTGAGTTTATGGTTGCAGATGAACCAGTATCAATGTTGGATGTTTCAATCCGCGCGGAGATTTTGAACCTACTACTCACATTGAGAGAGGAGCTTGGCCTTACATATTTGTTCATTACACATGACCTGGCTGTGGCTACATATATCGCAGATAGGATTGGAATCATGTACCTGGGAAAAATAATGGAGATTGGTCCATCTCACGACGTTGCTTTCACCCCCTTACATCCCTATACTCGAGCACTTATCTCTGCAGTACCATCGGGAGACCCCACTGTGAAAAGACGTGTCGAGTCTCTAAAGGGAGAACCACCGAGTCCCATTAACGTCCCACCGGGCTGTCGGTTCCATCCTCGATGTCCCTATGCACAAGAGATCTGTGTGAGAGAGATTCCAGAGGATCGTGATATGGGTAATGGGCATTTCGTGGCTTGTCACTTTGCAGGTGAACTACCTGAGGTACAGTTGTGATTGTAATGAATTCTAATCACGGGTGCTGCCATTGGCCACCCGTGCTACTCTCATTTTCTTAATCCTGAGGTGACAATGTGACTGAGAATATTGAGAGAACAAGAATCCTGCGTGCAATAAGAAAATGCCTAGTTGATGGTGATGCTTTTTTCCAAGAGGCACAGAACAGCTTGGACGAGGTGTATAAAGGCTCAGTAGGTGTAGGCATGACCCCTCTAGTGGGGGGTTACGCAATCAAAGATCCAAAAGACCATTTCAGACATGCGCTGATTAATGTTGACTCAGCCGAGAAAGCACTCTTTCCCCTTACAAGGCGGTATAAGGATGGACGTGTCAATGAGTCCCATTTCAAATCCCAACATGCACTGATACTCCTTGGTGATCTTACAGGGATGGATTACAATCTCCTTATACAAAAGCTCCGTGAACAAAGAGGTCGCGAATCTACTTGGTATCGTTTGAAAGAGCTTCGAGAGAAGATAGCTGAACTCCTGACGCTTATTGCAGACGAGTGACACTTTTGTTGAGCTAACAAAGGTAATAACAATTCATTGGAAAAGACTCTCAAAGAGTGGTTCGACCTATGAGTAGATCTAGCGCGCAAAGAAATATTCTCAATGAGCTTGAACATACGGAGGTCGTTTTACAGGAATTACTCACAACCTTGTTTAATCTTGGCTCCGCGTTAAAGCCAATTGAACGTGAAATGAGGGTCAGTGATTTTACATCAGGTGGAGAAGTCGTAGAGGGTATGTCAAAGGGAGTTGTGTGTGTTCTAACGGGTCTAATTAAAGGTGATCCACTTGAGAAGATATTGACGTTGAGAGGAAGAGGTCGAGAGATACCAATCTTAATCAAAGCAGGAGACCGTACTGAAAATAAGGTCACTGTTGAAAACATAGTAGGCATGTTACAAGTCATGGATCAAAAGCGAGAGTTGGAGTATGTAGTAAATCTACGATGGACAGGACTACCCGCACCAATGGAACATGACAATGTTGTGGTTTTGGGAGATAGATATGTTTCAGGTAACTTTGATAGGTTGATGAAGCTAGAATCAAATCTTAACGAACTTCGTTTTAGAGTTATAAAAGACAAGGGGGAGTTTGGTGGGGGACTATTAGTCTATGAGGTGATCAGGTCATTCGGTAAAAGAAAGAATATGGTTGTTGCAGAGCTAACACTTTCTCGTCAGGTTGTTGAGAATGATGTGCTTGTGATTAAGATTCTGAATATGCTTGCTTCTTTCTAGGTGTTTAGATATGGATTCTGATTTGGAAAACTCAGAGATGCAGCTACCCTTTCCTCATGGAATAGAGGTTGAGCTCCAAGTCATTCGAAAGGATGGCACCTGGATTCGAGGTGAGGACATCCTTCAAGTATTCGACAAGATTGTATCCAGTGCGAAGGGGTTGCTGGACAAGAAGATACGTAATGCATCTGTGGAAACCGTAAGAAGAAAATACAAACAATCTGCACAGACAGAGGAAGGTGAAAGAGGTTCAAGAATAGTTGCAGCCTATGAGGATCCAACAGGGAATCCTAGAGAGTATACACTCTTGGGTCATGACCCAAATGTAACCAGCCTAACATGGATTCTTGAAGTGGCAACTCCACCTTGCACAACTCTTGAAGAACTTGCTTGGTGGATTCAGACATTGATAGCAATATCACAAGAGTCACTTCCAACTGATTCAAAGGCGGTCCTGATTTCTACAGGACTCAATCCGACTCAAGAATACTTGAGAAATCTATCCTTTGGAGAACATCATCATATTCTCAGCTCAGACAATGATGAAAGGACGAAGATTGCAGTCTATAACATGATTAGAAATTTCTTACCTCACCTCATTGCCCTCTCGGTAAATTCACCTTTTGAGAACAAGAAACCAAGTGATGAGGTCATAATAACAGAAGATGAGCGCGTACGAGCACCTCGCTGCAAGAGATCTATCAGACTTTTTAGAAACACAACACAAATGGGTCCGACCAATGAGTTTGAGTTAATTCCGTATCTTCGTGGATCTGACAAGGAATCCTTCGCCCGGCATGTCAACCGAAGTTATGCAAGAATGGTGGATATGTATCCCTTTACTGACTATGGAACCATTGAGATAAGAGTATTCGATACCCAACTATCGATTCCCAGAAGAATGGGTCTAGCCTTGTTGCTTCAAGCTTTGGCACTCAAAGCACAGAGAATGGTTGAAAATGGGAAGGAAGTCCCAGATGTTGGACCCAAATCTCTTGCCTCAAATAGAGAAGCAGCCCTCTCAGCTGGTCTATGGGGTCCATTTCGACCCGGTGAAGGCAATAAGGAATCAGATTACTTGAGAATATACAATCATCAAATCACAGATGATGGAATTGTAGATGATGGCAAGAGAAACAGGTTCCTTGGAGATGCAATTGTTTCGATGTTATATCTGATAAAAGATGAATTGGAAGAATTGAACATCATTGAGAATCCATTTATTCAAGCCTTGTTGGTATCAGTATTTGGTAGCGAATATGTTGAACCTAGAATGACAGGTGCAGATTTCCAGTTAGAAGTATATGCCAAATCAGACAATAATATGGTTGTTCTTTTGAAACGCCTTTCTGAAGTAACCAGAGAGTGTAGTACTAACTGGTTATATGATCCAATCGAAGGAACTCCTCACCTACCTACATGGTTATGTTGGTGGAAAGGTCTTGAACCAGAGATAATTATTGATTCAGAGCGGGTCTTTGCTGGACAAGATGTACGATTCAGTCTACTTGCAAGAAACACTACAGGCCGCGAACTTGATAATCTAACAATTGAATATACGATTGAAGACTCTGAAAGAAATGTAGTTGAGAGTAATATTCTAACCATTCCCAGTATTCAAAATGGAGAAATCCATGTTTCTGAAATCATATTTAAAACGAGGAAGAATATCACAGCATACAACATTATTGCTGAGGTTGGTTTTGCAGGCAGAGTCATCAATCTGACTAATACCATTAACATGTATTGGATGATGACATCAATCAGACCTGGAACTACAACGCAATTCGCTGATGGCAAGACACCAGTTCTCTTTAACGGACAGATTGAAACCAACTATCCAACACAGACAGAGGTTAAGTGTCAAATAAACGTTGTAGCTCCAAGTATTGAAAGAGTATTGATAAGCTCGGAGAACTTACTAAGGATTGAGAGTGGAGAAGCCACCAATATCAATGACACAAAATTCCCATCCATCTTAATTCCTTCTGATGCCTCAGAGGGAGTAGAAAGATGCATTCTCCAACTACGTCTCTTCAATATGGACGGCACTGAAATCGCAGAAGCTCTATCTAAGCCATTTTATATAGGATTCGTAAAGAGGGGACCTCAGGTATTCCTTGTAGCTGAATTGAAGAACGAATACAAGCTAGGAGAGATTCTATCTGGGGAGGTCCAGATTACAAATCTTAGTAGAAGAGTTGGTCGAGATGCAAGATTGTTTTTGGAATTCAATAGTGATTCAGGCAGAACTTATCTCATTGAGGAATTCCTGTCAGAGGAGTTTGCTACTGGTACTGTGAGTTTCCATTGGAAGATACCTGAAATGCCTATGGAGAGCTCAGCAGATAGGGTAGGCATCTTAAAAGCATCATTGAGGGAAAAAGGGCGGGTCATATCCTCAACCGAGTCTGACAGATTGAGAATCGAACAAACCACGACGAAGGTCAATATTGATTCAATAAGAGTCCCAAAACGGTCTCACATAGGAGGAAAAGTATCTGGTTGGTTGAGAATTCGTAGAAATACTGAGGTTGGTGAGCCTGCTGTGCTCAATATGTCATTTGTTTTTCCTGATGGAGATGAACATCACGTTCTAAGTCAACCAGTAAAGCAGAGCAAGAACCTTTCACTGGCATTTGGGCCTATCGTCATTCCTGCACCAAGAGTTAACACTAACCACAAAAGCGTCACATTGATTGCATCTATGAGCTATACGGGACTTGAGGTTGATCGTCGGTCGATAGAAATCGATTTGGTTGGTGGACCACTCCAAGACTTTGCTCAAATCAAATTTGTAGGTCTGCCAAACTTCACAACTCCTGATGAATTGGTTCAACCCACAATTCAAGTGTCAATCAATGTAGAAACTAGGCAAAGTTGTACACTTCAGGTAGAGCTTGAGTCAATTGGAGGGAACATGGACCTGCTCAATCAAGACCTAGACCTAGAACCAGGCAAGGAACGACTATTTCCAATTCCTTTCAGGATTCCCTTAAGCGCAGAGATGAGTACTGCACATCTACGAGCTACCCTAAGATGCGGTGAAAGATCCTATGAGAAGAAAGAGAGGTTCAAAATCAAGGCAATTGAAGAGCCAGTGTTCAAGATTGGATTTTCAGTAAGAAATGAGTCAGGAGATGAGATACCCGGTCTCGTTGCCAGGTTGTCCTCCGTAGAAATCATAGCAACAATTGAAAGCCTTCGAGAGAACATCGACGATTTGTCATTGAGAATCCGTGTGATGTCTAGAAGGGACGTTGTGAAGGAATACGAAATACCATTTCCAAGCATCAATTCAAAAACATCAATCATCAAGGTGAAGTGGATCACACCACCGATTGATATGGTCACAGCTTACTACATTGATGCTGCTGTTCTACAATCCGGACGGCCATTGCCTGCTAGAGCAGTTGAGTTGGTAAAGCGGCAGTTCACAGTGTACTGATTGACACGGAGTTATATAGTCATAAAATACTCATATACTCCCTTTCCGTCAATGAAGACCTATGAGGGCTTTTTGTGAACGATGAAGGGATTACGACCATTGCCGATTGATTCTTCGTGAAAATGTGATTCGACTATTGCCGAAATTCATAGGAAAATCGTTATATTGGCGAATATTCAAATCTGAATAACCATTCCTAAGGCAAAGCTATAAATGCAAAATTTGAGCCGCAGAATGGTAACCGGACCCACCAATTAGGATATGATATATACTCATAGAACATTCGAAACGACTGCAATTAATATGACCCGAGTTAAAGAACACCATTAACACTTGGATGTGATGTGAATGCTTGATATTCTGACCCATCCGGCCGTGTCCGGATTATTGGTTATGACAATAGTTGGAGCATTGGCATACAAGCTCCATTTTGTTGACATATCTGGTCTAATCAGTGCATTCGTTGTTGGATTCACTATCTGGTATACTGGAGGCGTTGCATCATTCATCATCATCCTGTTCTTCTTTCTTAGTGCAGGTTTAGCTACCAAGTTGAAGTATAAAGAGAAGGCTAAACAGAATCTTGCTCAAGAAGGGAAAGGAAAAAGATCATGGAAGAATGTTTTTGGTAGCGGCATCATACCGATGTTCTTCTCGATTGGGATGTATATTACTAGCCTCTCAGTGGAGATTGCCGCAGCTGGTTGGCCATTTCTAATGTTCGGAGGATACATCGGAGCTGTCGCCACGACTAGCGCCGACACATTGGCGAGTGAAATTGGCGTTTTCAGTAAGAGTAAGCCTCGTCTAATAACAAATCTTCGTCGGAAAGTACCTCGTGGTACAATTGGGGCAGTTTCACTTCTTGGAGAAGGTGTCGCTCTTTTCGCAGGGCTCTTCATTGGAATTCTTGCGTTTATATTTGCATTACTCGCTCCCGGATTAGTTCCAGCTGTTTCAACTCAAGAACAGCTGATCATTCTTGTCCCATTATCCGTGTTGACTGCCCTAATAGGATGCAATCTAGATAGTCTATTTGGGGCAGTTCTCCAGAACAGATTTGTTTGCGAGATATGCGGAGCAGTCACTGACAAGGACTTCCACTGCAACTATGAAACAAAGTATGTTGGTGGTTTTAAGCGGTTCACAAACATGCATGTCAATCTCGGGTCATCAGGAATGGGCGCGACGCTTGGGATTGTTTTGGGTGCAGGTCTCTTTGTTTGGATTTTAGGTGGGCTCTTCTTCTGGATAGCTGCTTCATCGAGTAGTTAGTTGTTTCTTCTCATATTTCATCGCTTGAGCAAGTGCATGGTGTATATCTGTCCCTTTTACTAGCTTAAGCATCAGTCCAGCGACAAACCATTCTGTCATTTCCCCGACACCCCTATCACTCTCTATTTGGAGTATTTGTTCATCTTCAATGATAGTATATTTATCAACAGACTCTCTCACAATAATTTGGGAATCGGTAATTCGCTGAAGCTTGCTGATTGGTTTGTTTTTGATTGTTTTTTTGAGATAATTCCATGATTGCTTGGAAATGAGTAGAGTATCAACCTGCGAAAGAATAGGTTTCAATCGCTCCAAGCCCAACTCCCAGAAGGGGACAGAACATCTGTAAAAAACAGGAATTCCTTGAGCTCGAGCATTTGCAGCTATTGATGCTGCGACCTCAATGAAAACCTCGCCAATATAAACTGCTTTAGCATTCTCGATGATAGTCCAAGGTACCTGTTCTGGTGAGGTGATTGATAATGAGGTCATTGGACTAACACTCACAAGTTCTCTAGATCCCTTTTCATCACTTACGATTATTGTCTGGTTTGTCTGTTTTTGGTCCTCAACAATGATATGATTTACATCAACACCACCTTGTATTAAGCTAGTGATGATATTCCAGCCATCCATGTCATTACCTACAGATGAAACAAGTGTGGTCTCCAGACCCTCATTTGCTAATGCGAGAGCTAGTTCAACTGTTGGACCGCCTGCGCGTCTCATGGGAGAACTGCAACTTGACAACCCTCCAATAGGTGGTAATTTCTCACAACTCACCTTGGTATAAAATGCGGCAGCCCCGAACAGGACAAAATCAGGATGGGAGTAGTTTTTACCTCCAGTAAAAATTGCCTTTGTTCGAGTTCGTGCAAAAATATCGTATAAATTTGACTCAGGCAATCCTTCTTCACGATACAGAGTAGCCAGACGAACAAGATAGTCTTCAAGCAGGTATGCTGTAAGCTCTTCAACATCTGATGGTAGTCCCTCAAAATAGAATCTTGCTAAGCCCCATCCATTTTTCGTGAGTTCATGGTAGACCACTCTTTTTCCTTTGTGTACTGTTGTCCCAGTAGTGACGAGACCATAGTTACTAAGAGTTTTCAGATATGCAAGGATACTCTTGTTAGAGTGTGGAAGATTCTCAATGAGATCCCTTTGCAGGACTCGTCCAGTATCATCAAAACTGGATAGAACTCCACGAGCTATTCGAGTTGCCAGAACTGATTTGATGAACTCATCTCGTTGCTCGATTTCAACTGGCAAAAAGAGAACGTATGGCCAAAGAGGCTCGATTTTGTCTGTTTCATTCATTTCCAACATCTTCAAATATTGGTTTACTTTGCCAATCTAGTGTACATTCATACCTATGTAGTTTACTAAAGTACACTAAAAGGAGAGAGAATAATGTCGGGATTCACAAGGTCTATTGCATATCCATGGGCGCTTACTGGAATCTTCGGAGCTGTGCATTTAGTAATTACACTAATTCCATTCAGTCTCAGTATTGGTGGAGGTGGCGAGATATCTTTCGGTCTTGTTTCTGCACCAATTTTTGGATTCCTTTTAGGCCCATTCTTCGGAGTGATTGCAGTGATAATTGGTTCATTCATTGCAATGTTTATCAACCCCCTTATTGCAGTACTTGGTCCCTTGACTGTGTTAGCCACAGCTTCTGGAGCATTTGCGGCAGGTGTAATGAGGACCAAGATTCGAATTAGTGTACCAGTTGTCTTCATTCTTGCTATGATCGTGTACTTACTTAGTCCAGTTGGCAATGCAGTTCCAGCTTTCATCTGGTTCCATATAATTGCATTAATACTGTCTTTACTATTTATTATTCCAGGAATATCGTCCAGGATGCTTAACCCACTGAATCTCAATCTGGACATTGAAAGATGGAAGACGTTCGTTAGTATCTGGATGTTCAGTCTAGTTGCAGTGACACTAGATCAAGCAGTAGGTTCTGCAATCGGAGGTTGGTACCTTCCACCTTTATGGGGACTGCCATCAATAGTGGGCTACTTTCAAGCTTTCATTGTTATTTATGCATTTGAGCGAATTGTTGGTTCAATAATCGTTGCTCTCGTAATATACGGATTAGTCCTAGCACTCTCAAACACGGATTATGGTTTGCCATTGTCCCGCATAGGGAATATTGAGTTGCTTGAATTAACAGAGGAAGAAATCTAGCTCGCACGAAACAGAGGAGGAGTGAAGAGCTCTCAAATAGTCGGAGGAAACAACGGGCATTCCTCCGACACCTTCTCTTTTTATGAGTGGAAGGTGTATTTAGACGAAGCTTCATAAGACTTCACACATAGGGTCTATCAGGAATGGGGTCTTCGGACTCTTTTCGACCATTCGTCTACACAGCGTGTAGGTGGAAGGAAGGAGCAAAAAAAATTGCAATTCATGTTAGATTCATATTTCGTAATGATGCTAGTCATCGTGCTCGCATTCTTCGTTCTTATGTTTGTAGCGAGCGGAATCAAGGTTCTCAAGGAGTGGGAACGCGTTGCTGTTCTTAGACTGGGTAAATTCAAACACATCAGAGGTCCTGGTGTCATCTGGGTCACGCCCATTCTTGACAAGGTGGCAATGAAGGTTTCACTTAGACTCCTTACATACGCCTTCAAAACAGAACGTTCATTGACAAAGGACAACGTGCCAGTTGTCGTCGATGCTGTGATGTATTTCCGGGTCATTGATGTTGAGAAAGCAATTCTCAGTGTTGAAAGATACACAGTTGCTGTGGAGCTTGCTGCCCAGACAACACTACGAGAAACAACAGGTAAGGTGACTCTGGACCAGCTGCTGTCAGAACGTGATCAGATTGCTGGACATCTTCAGGAACTTATTGACGAGAAGACTGAGCACTGGGGTGTTAAGGTCACAAGTGTCGAGATTCGAGATGTCGTCATTCCGTCGGCACTTCAGGATGCCATGAGTCGAGAAGCGCAGGCTGAGAGAGAACGTAGAGCCAGAATCACTCTAGCTACAGCTGAACTCGAGGCTTCGGAGAACATGTTGAAGGCGGCTCGAATCTATGAGGAGTCAAGTGTGGGTTTCATGCTCCGGCAATGGAACATCATGCAGGAGATATCGAAGAATGCCAACCTGATTATCATGATCCCGACTAATCTTCCAGAAGTTGGGATGGCTGCAGGAACATCTGTAGCTCTCTCGGCAGGCACAGGGGGATTAAGAGTACCAAAGGACAAGGGAGCTTCTGAAGACTAGTTCTCTTTCTGGATGTAGGAGGAAACAAGATGGATGCATGGATAAAAATCGTTGTTGTCATGATAATGTTCTCAGCGCTGAGTATGGTCATGCCGCTTCTCCTCATCAATCCATTTTATGGATTGATGATTTTTGGTGTTCTAATCACATTGTTGGTTATCACTCTTGAACCAGCAACTGGTAAAGCAATGGCGCAAGTTGTTGTACCGATAATAATCATACTCTTCGTGTTTCAGGTGTGGATTTCAGACTTCTCGTTTGACGACTGGATGCTTCTGATAATCTTTGGCGTATTGTATCTTATGTTCACCATGTTCACAGGTGGAAGCAGCTTCGTAGAAGGAGGCTTTATTGATGCGAAGGTGTCGCTGAAGCTTTTCCCGCTCTACGGGGTAGCTATTTTCCTCTCAGTTCTAATCGATCCAACAAGGCAACTAACTGTGTATATCATGGCAGGCACAGTATTCTGTCTGATGATGCTGTATTTCGCTTTCCTTAGGGATTACGACAAATGGCCTACCTATTCTCAATTCAAGTACGCGGATATCCATGCAGTCACTGATCTTAATCCAAAGGGGAAGGTTAAGACAGGTGCTGAGATATGGTGGGCGAGGACCTCTGGTCCACCAATCAAGGCAGGAGAACAGGTTGTTATCGATCACATCACTGGTATCACGATGTATGTGAGAAGACCTGATGATATTTCAGGCATGGACCAATAGATTTTCAGCCAGTAGAAGGGTTCGGATGAAACCGTTCCCTTCTAATCCCTCTTTTTCTCTGAAGCAAGAAGACTCCAAAGTATTGAGAGGCCAAATAGAAAGCCCACAATTGTTGTGATTCCCCATTCAATCTGAAAAACTCCAGGTTGTGTCACTGCTTCTCTGGGGAATGGTGGAAACATTATGTAGGCAATCATGTTCCACATAAAGTGGAATGAAATAGGCACCCAGAGTCTTCGGCCAGATAGATAGTAGCTGAGCGATAAGACAACACCACCAAGAAACATATTGAATGTGAAAATGGCTATCAAAGGCAAATCAAATGCAGTACGAGGCCACCAGCTGAAATGAAGAAGTGAGAAGAAGAGTGAACTGAAAACTATGGCGAATGGTTTTCCAGCCAGATTCTCCAATCTGGTTAAGATGTAGCCACGATGAACCAACTCTTCAAAGAAGGCTGTTGGTGCTGTAATGATTATTTCATTTACTATCAAGTCAGCAGTTATTTGGTCAATCGGACGAAGCTGACCGCCAAAAAAGAAGGCGATTGCCACGACCAATATTGCACCAATAGTTCCTGCTGTTGCACCAATCATTAGGTGAGGGCTAAATCTATCATCGATTTTAACTCCTAATTCTTCAATCGATTCTCCTCCATCCCATCTTACAAAGAACCAAGTGACTGTATACATTAGGACGAATGTAAGAAAGAAGACAAGAGTAGCAGCCAAAGCTAAGACTTCTTCATTGTCTTGAAAAAGATTGACAACGACCGGTGACATCAACACAATCAAAAACATTGCTATCATGAACAGAGTGAGTCTTAGCCACAGTGTTTGTTTATCAGCAGTCATCTTTGGCGCCTATTTCCCTCGATGCGACTTCGTGCCTAAATCTACTCCGGTGATTACTAAAGTTAGCATATGTAGTGCCAACTGATATAAGGGAGCATCAGTATTCGCCCACCTAAGGCTCTTAAGATAGTAAGCTGCATGCTACTACAGTAAAAACAAGACTGAGCGCTCACGGAGGAGTACTCTTGGCAAAGACAAGGAGTCTTTTGTTGGAATTCGAAACAGATGAGGTTGGACGACTTGCCAGAGAGGACAAAACAGAACGGCATGCCCTGATCAAAGCGTTCTCTGATTCTTCGGACATTGTAAGAGAACGGGCACTGATAGCTTCAATAGATTTGGCAGACCCCGTAGTTGTAAACGACATCGTCAAGGCCCTCTCTGATGAAGTACCAGATGTACGAATTGCTGCCGCTCAAGCATTAGCATTTTACCATCAACCAAGAACTGTTCCAGAGCTATTAAAGGGACTAAAGGACAGCAACACCTGGGTCAGGTCACATTGTGCAGCAGGACTCTCAAAGCTACTAAATGGCCCAGTTTGGGCGCGGATATCTGATGATGCTGTGGAGAAACTTGTCGGGGATTTCCCCGATATGACTGACGAGGAAATCAATCGATTCCTTATTAGCCTTAAAATGAAACCCTCTGCAATTGATCGATTTTTGAACTGGCGGAGTCAGAAATTTGACATTGAGATTGACATAACATCACTTGCTGAAGAACTTGAAAGCGCTCCCATTCTGCTTTCTAGAGATGCAGCCGCACGGGTTGATGCAGCTAAAGCAGGTGGAGTTTCTGACGAGGTGGAAGCAATCCTTAGCGAGTTGCCCGAAGAATTACGAAAAACACTTCCACCAGAGGATCTCAGAAGGTTAACACCATCCTCTGCAAGAGAACTTGTCCAAAAGTTGAAAGTGTCTCTAGCTTCAGAGAAACCAAAGAAGAAGGCTGTCAAGGTTAGAAAGGTAAAGAAAGTGCGAAAGAAGGTGAAAGCAACTGCACAGGACGAGTTGATTGAAAGACTGCCTTCAGAGGTCAGAAAAGAAGTGGGCGATGAAACTCTTTCTACCCTCAGTGTTGAGGAATTAGAGGCTCTGCTTTCATCTACTGCTGAAAGCGAACCTGAAGTTGAAGTAGAAGCAGTTGAAGAAGAAGAAGAAGTCGACGCAAGACTACAAGAGTTCATCGATAAGTTTGGGGAAGAAAAGGCCGAGCTCCTGATTAGTATTCCCGAAGTGATGCTTGAAGGGATTCCAGAGGATCAGATTCAGGAAATGGATCTGGAAACTCTGAAGGGTCTAACTCAAGCTCTTGAACCTCGTGATTAATTATCTCATTCAGAACCACGGATGACAACTGCAAATTCACCAGCAAGTTTGCCATACCACTCTAGTAAATCTCGCATGTTGTCAACATGTCGATAACTCCCGTTGCCATATTGAGCAATTGCGAGCATAAGCTCCTCGTCTATCTCACTACGTTCTCCCAGACCAATGGAGTATATCACAAGTTTGCTTCTATCAGTGAATCGTTCTTTTAGAACTTTGAGTGGGGGAGGTCCGGAAGTCGTCATCCCATCGGTCAGCATGATGAGCATCGTTGGTTTATCAGGATCACCAAACTCCTCCATAATCTGATGTGCTTTAGCCAAGGCAGTACCCATGTCTGTAAGAGTACCTCCCTCCTCCACCTTGTCTACGACATGCGTGCTGATGATTTGAAGACCAAGTGCTTTTTCCCTACCAGTACATTCTACAAATGGTTGAACCTCGCCGGTGTCGGAGTTAAGGAAAGTCATCTCACTTACTTCTTTTTCAAATGTAATCACTCCCACCTTTTCGCCATAACCACGACCTACTTTTTCGGCTAGATAGAGGAGAACAGCCATTGCAGCAGCTTCCGCCCTACTTACATTCTTACCTTCTTCAAACCGATTAAGAAATGCTTGGACCTCAGGACTATCTCCAGCTAGGTCCTTGAGACCCTCACGAGCATGGGCGATATCTTGCACAGGTACGTCAGTGGTCTTCATGGAGCCACTTGTGTCTATGCAAAGTACAGCGTTGAAGGGGGCTGCGACACCAACAGTTTTGAACTGATAACCAGTACGCTCACGAAGTGCCTCAAATGCCAACTTGGCGAACTTTTTTCCAGCAAGATCAGGTTTTGTGTTGATAATCTCCACTTTGACATCAAGTTCAGGCCAGTTGAAAGACATCCCAGGATATACTAGTCGACCACCGATGATATTCTCGAGTGACTTAACACGCTCAGCGGCTCTTGTCACAAGGTCTTCTGTATTGGCATCTTCAGTCAATGGCTTGATACCAAACTCAACGTATTCTAGAGCGAGCATATCTTCATCATAGAGAGTGACATCTACTTCATCGCCTTCCATAAGTAATGACGCTTCAAGAACCAATGTGTCGATGACGATCGTATTCTCTGCAACTTCAGTGCTCTTTCTAATTTCAGCCGCACCCCAGAAGCTACTCTGAGGATCCTCAAATATCAGGATTGAACCAATATCAGCATCCAGTTTCTTTGCTGTTTTGGGATTAATGTTAGCGAAGCCCCTCAGGTCTCCACCGTCAATTATCTCCAAGGTTAATTTCTTGGTGATGGCATTTACCTCCTGAGTCCTTTTAGGAGACACTCCGGTTTTGAGGTTATAAAGAATTGTAAGTCAGCGTCATGATAGTAGCTTCAGTACTTCTGACTCCATCTCACGTGATGATTGATAAGTCTGAGAATGATCTGATATTGATTTTAGCAAGACCTGTCCGAGTTTTTGAGAAGCATTCTCTAGAGTTTCGAGGCGAGTCATTCCTTGTGTTGATAACACTGTGCAGCTGAGAAGGCTATCAGGACGTCGTCGAATCCAGAAATGCATCTCCTTGGACTTCTCCTTTGATTTCAGTGAGAGGACATAAGATTCCATATCCACACCATTGAACCCACCCTTGGAGATGCAGCTTGGTTCTGGCCAAGTTCCAAGAGGAGGAATCATGAAATCAAGTGATCCCAGATCCCATATTCCACCAGTTAGTAATTTTATAATTTGATCTTCTAGGTCATGTTGAATAGTGAAGGACTCATCCTTGCAGATAAGTTCGATTGGTGGTTCTGAGGAGCCCATTGTGGTCCTATATGGGCTTTGAACAAGTGAGAGAGCATTACCAGCAAGTACTCTTTGAGCATCAGCCAGTGTTCCAGGAAAATCTCGCGATAATAGATACAAAATCACATCCATAGCTTGAACTGATAGAAAACTAAAATCAGTACCAAAGAGTATCTTCTCAGACCAGTTAATCGGAGATGCGCCAAGTCGTTCATAAGCTGATTCAAATAAAACAGGAACATCTTTGTCATGAAGCGTGGATGTTTCTGCAAATATTAGTGGATCTTTCAGAGCCTCATAAAGTCGAGAGTCGCCCGGAGTCATTCCACAATGAGCCAAGATGACTCGTAGTCCCTTGATGGCAGCACCACAATCGGGATCGTTCCGCATCGAGTCAACAAGTCGTTTAATTCTTACCACTGTTCGGATATTTCGAGTATCAAAAATTACTGGGATTCCAAGCTCACCTGCTCGTTTCACTACCTCTCGTGGTTCGTTCTTGTCGATTGAATCCACGAAGAGCTGAGCTAAAGGATGTAGTTTTAATCCTCTCAAGCCGAGTGAGAACACACTTCGATCCAACTCCTTTACTGCGATAAGATTACCATCTAGAGAACCGTCTAGAGGATTGACACGTGCAAAACCAATCAACCTAGACGAGTGGGGTGCTCTGGTTGTCCAAGACCATATTTTGTCATTAGACACCTTAAAAGATGGTTCCCCCTTGGAAGATGGAATAGAATAGTCATCAGTATATGGAAAAACGATTGTTCTGTCAACAAGCCAACCATGATCTACTCGAGCCCAATTAGGTCTACTCTGAAAGAGTTTCGTTGCCAGCTTAGGTGCAGCCAGACCAATGGGTTCAAACAAAAGGTGTTCTTCATTAAGTAAAGTTTCAGACTTCTTTTGCATCTCAAACCAAAGCTGCGCATAAAAATCGTAGGCTCCAGAAGGCGTATTTTTGTGTCCTTTCTCTCGGCCCATGTGATGATGAGCATCCACAATATAGAGTTGAAACTCATCTCCCTTCTTAATACCTCGATTTGGTAGGTCTTCAACGGCTCGAATAACGAGCATGGTCGATCATATCCTCCAAATTGATGGTAATTCTAAATATGTGATAAATCATTGGTCGTTGTCCATCGCTTAGCTCCATAGAAATCAGCATTAGGCATATATCGACTTCTGCAGACCTCCTGATAGACAAATCTGGAGACCTAAGAAATGATAGTTGTTGAGGACATTGAGGCTAATGAGATTCATCGCTTTATTGTCGTTGACAGCTCCAACTACTTGGGTATTGTGCGTGCTGGAAAAAGCATTAGAGCATTTGACCCAGAACGAGTATTTTCGTATTATGGCCAGGTTGAGCATCAACTATATGATTTCGCCATGAGATATCCAGGAGCCTTTAGATATCTGCCTAGGAGAGTTTATGACTACCTTAAGAAACCTCGACTGCTGAGCGAGTTTTATCACGGAACTGCATCATCTTCCCAGACAAGCTGGGTTGCTGATTATCTTGTAGTCAAACCTCTCATTAGCTTAGGGGGAACAAAACTCCCAGCGCTTCAACAAAAGGCAAATGCTGAATCTATTTTCAGATGGTCAACCGTTCCCCCTTATAGCCCGAGGTTATACCATCTTCAGGACATGAGATTAGACCGTCGAACTGAGCAAGGATGGGGGTGCATACTGAGAGCAGAGGATCTTCACCACATCTTAAAGGGCTCGAACAGGAAGGACCTATTGGATTACATAAAAGGTGGGAAACCAGTATTCATTGAACTTGAGCCCTCATCAGAATTAGATCCTCTTCTTGAGTGGCTTGTTCTTCTCAAACAGGCTGGACTAAAAACACCTAATCTTGTACTTAGTGCAAAGAACCACAAACAGTGGGGCAAGGAAATTACAAAACTCCTTGACGTCCCAGGAAGTAAAGTCTTGACATCAGGAGCGACTATTTCTTCTTTATCAACCCTGATTCGCCATATGAGGAGAAAACAAAGTGATGCTAATTGGTCAAGACGATTAATGTTTGGTTCAGCATACCCTGAAACGCAGTTTGGTGACAGTATATCTGAAGTCTTTAGCTATATCCTGAGTAGAAATCTAGCTGCTGAACCAGAGGAAGTTCAAAGAATACTCGGTGGAAATATGCTCTCCCTACTTCAGCCGCGACCAGGCTTTTTCGCTTATGAGGAGAACAGCACTTCAGTGATGGCTGAGGAGAGCCTTGGAAAGGCGGCCATGAATGAGCTTGCAAGGATTCTCCAACTCTTGGATGCCCGAAAAATACTAGGTATTTCATCAATTGACTATATGATTGATAGCTATGGGGGAAAAGTCCATCTTGATAGCGCAGTCCTGACATTAAAGAGCCCCACATCTCCAAAAGCAACATGCCTGGCAGTCTTACTAGAGAAGAACGGATCCGTTATGATCTCAGGATGGAGACAAGCATTTACAGACAGTCTTATAGAACGCGATGGAGTTCTATTGGACACTCTTGTTCGAGCTAATGCAAAACTAGATGGACCAATCTTTGGTTCCCCAGCACATCTGACTCGATTTAACCAAGCTCTACTTACCTGCCTACAAGTAAAGAACCCTAAAGATATACTCTCCGCACTGCATTTTGGTGTTGAGATAGCAAAATCCGATCCAGGGATTTTCTTCATGTGCGAACAGGACATGACCGCACTTGAAGTTGAATCAGGAGATTTTGTCCTTGCTCTTGACTCAAGTACCGGAAGATGGGCTACGGGTCAATTAAAGCAACATGCAAGATGTGGTGAACGGTCTCTAGTGGTTTCCGAAAAGGATGCATCACTCTTTGGTTTTCGTACTTCATCCGTGGTCAATCTCGTAAAGTACGAAGATGAAATCATAGACTTGTCAGAAGCGGTTCTATCATACAATACACCGCAAGATCATGACAATGCGGAACTAGCCTCATTCATGCATTTACACGAAAAGGAGATACAACAGTCAGTGGATGGTGTTCTCGTAGGCTTAGATACTCACTTGAGTGTTGGAACAGAGGATAGTGCAGTGATTCTATGCTTGGAAAGCTCCCGACCACATCTTCTCTCAGGACAGGTAGGTAGACTTACGAGGGAAAAATCGTATTTCAGACCTGAACAAGCCTTCAATGAACTCAACATAATTCTCTGTATCTCAAAGGGACAGAAGATGAGAACCAAAGATGTGATCTTGAAAACTCCGACAGCTATTAGAAACCGTCTTAAAAGCCTAAGTGATAGGGTTCCAGAACTCCAAACGTTTCTCAATGGACTTCGAAAGAATACATCTCGATCACAAATTGCAGCTTTATCTTCACTTTTGCTAATCAATGAATTGTTATATAATCAGACTGAGGGACGACTTGCTTTAGTAACCTTTGGAGAGAGGTCTGACAAGTTCTCGATTCAACGAGGGAAAGAGGTTCAACCATACATCGAATTCTTTGAAGACCTACGGTCTGAAGAGGTCTTGATCTCGTTGATTTATTCGATTTTAGACACTGTTGAAGATTTAGACAGCCACGAGAATATGGCATCTGTTTATCGTTCAATTGCGGAGTATCTGGAAGATTTTGGTGAAGACAGACCAACAATAGCCATTGTTCTGGGTAGCAGTGTTGGTGTATATGATGAGGAACATCTCTCATTTCTAAGAGCAATCGCTGAACATGATAGGTATCGATTGGATATTCTCACTCTAGGAGATAATGGAAACATGAAGGGTAACCTGAGATTGTTAAAAGGATTGAATACCAAGGTTCTACCAATAGAGGTCTTTTCCGGACCAGTTTTTGAGGGGTATTTAATGAACCTAATAGACAGTGTGATGAAAGGTTCTACTGACCACCTGTCCTAAATCTAAAGTCCATGTGCTCTATTGCTGATACTCTCATTTCTAATTTGTCGAGTTCGATCTCGATTTGGTCAATCAATGCTTGAACAGCGTTCATTTTTGTTAGCAGAGATGATACGAACGAAGAATCATCTTTAGTAATGATACTCTGCTCGAGGCTTACGATTTTCTTTTCCAGATCTTTAATTTCCCGTGTAAATTTGTTCCCACCTTTCATTCATGAAACACATCCATCTCATGATCGTATTTTTGATAACCTTCTCTCGAGCTCAATCAACCGTTTTGCCATCGATTCAATTCTATCTATATTTTCTGCCAATCGAGTCTGCAATACGTCCATTGTTCCACGGTCTCCGCTGACCACATCAGAATCTGTGTTTAGTGAATTCAAAATAGATTCAAGTGAATCAACTCGTTTTGTCAGAGTTATTAGCACTGACTCAATATCTGTAATGGTAACAAGATCCTGTTTCTTTGGAGGGGCTATTTTCTCATTTGAAGCTGCTACTTTCGGAGGTCCTACGGTAACCTCTCGATGGCGTTGAGGCTTTGTAAGACTCTCACCAGGTACTAGCCATAATGCTGTGAGATACTTTTCAGACAGTGACATCAAATCTTTTTGCAAAAATGTCACATAAACGGCTTTTCTCTGTGGTTCATCCCAGAAACAAGCATCCAATGAAGTAGAACCCAAAAAGAGGAGAGCTGCAATTCTATTGGAAGTCCTTTTGAAGAGTTCTAGTCCTGCAAGCCAACGCGTGACAAGAGCCGCGAACTTTGGAATCCTATTGGTACTACCATGTTGTATCTCATAACTTTCAGATGATGGATTAAGCAACACCTCCTTAATCCAATTTGAGATTTTATCATAATTTGTGGGGAGAGACAATGCTGTCATTTCCCCCACCAATCCTTCAGCTGAATCCATTCTTAGTTGTTCGATATAATCAAGATTGGGTTCTTCGAAATGAAACGGTTTCTTAATTCCGAGAGCATTCTGAAGTAAGATTGTGATTATCTCATTTGGGGAAGCCCCCTGAGTCTGGAACGCAACTAAAGACTGAGAATCAGCTTGGTCGAAAACCATCGCAATGAACTTACTTGTAGCAAGTCCCTTTGAACCAATAATAACAATAGCCGCACCTTCCCATTCCTCCCGGTCTCTCGCAAGTCTGGTGAATCTATCGGCAGGAATAACGAGGGATTCTTGATTCCCCTTGTCACGTAATTTGCCCCTTGTACCTTTTGATAGAAGTCCCTGTTCAACCCACCCGGTTTTTAGGGAGCCTGTTGGCAACCTCGTGTGTATGTAACTGGTAATTTTTCCACTCTGATAGAGTGCTTGAAGGTGAGTATCAATATCATTACCCATCAACATCACCCTGTCCTGTCATGATATTGAGTGTATCTACAATTAGACTCGTTCTATCAGTTCTATTCAAATGGATCATCGTTCCATCGGTATGTTTAGCAATTGCTTCCATAATGTCTGTTGTGGAATCCTCACCCACTGAAATACAAAGAATTTTGACTGGTAGACCGCTAAGAACCATTTGTGCCACCTTTACTGGATTTTTTCCGGTTGAAAATATACCACTCGAAAATAGGATGATAATGCTAGGTAGTCCATTCTTCTCATTCAGAAGTTGTACCATATCAGATGCATATCTCAATGCAGCTCCAATGTTCGATGGTTTGTTCTTATGCTCATTAACAGACTGACCGAGCCAATTTCTAAATGCTTTCATAAGCGATGGCGAGTACAGAGGGGTGATCTCAGTTTCTTCACCGGTTTGTGAATCATAGGTGATGTAGGGACACACTTCATCTGAGAACAGAATTCCAGAAAACCATGCATTGCTACTCTGGACATCAAAATGTTTCTCAATTGAATCCAATGATTCTAGGATAGCCTGATGACGTGTGATATGATAACTCCCGCCATCATCCCCAAACGCCTTAACATCCGCAATCTGTGTAGCTGCAGCCACTTCGACTATAAAATAGAAGTTACTTGCTTTGGACTCAATTACATCGAGATGTATTTTGAGGAGTTTTTTCCAATGAATTCTTGCTGAGCCCGAAACAGAACTTATCGGACTCAAAGACCTTAGTTCAAAACTAATCCCCAAATCATCTATGTTGATTCTCTGTCCCTGCCTAAATATCAAGCCTTCAAAGTAATCTTTGAAATCATCAATCCTTTTTGAAATGGCTTGGGCAAGCTGGTCATTCCTAACACTGCGTTTTGAAACAACTCCGAGATGAAGTTCGATACACGTCGGAATCTCCTCGTTTTTACCAATCACAGAAATTTCTTCTTCATCATCGCAAGCAAGAATCTGATAAATTCGAGAATCAAGAATGATAGCCCCCTCGGGAACTTTGTCAGAACACCTAATGTCAACAAGAAGAGATTTGGATTCAGTTTGTAGTTCACATACTTTAATGATTGAGTCAAATACCTCTGATGGAACAAAACATAGACCCTGTTGATTTCTTCCTTGTTTTGCCCGAAGAATCAATAGAAGTCCTCCATCAATAGATACGAGTAGTGTATATCTCAGTGGCAATTGAACGCGAGCCATAAAACACCTCTATTCTCAAGCTCGCCTTTCCCTTGGTATCTGTCATCGGGACTAGTTTTAACTCTAGTTTCTTGTCAGCTCTTGAACCAATATCATGAAGCTCATTGGTCACTTCAGAAACACCTTCAGAGGTAATCAAAGAAGCTATGACACGTATGCTGACTATAGTTGAGCTTGGATTTTTCACCCTAATAGAGTAGTTGAATGCTTTTCCAGCCACTATATTGTTAGGGACCTCTCCAAGTTCAACAGTGAGCCCCATTTGTGAAGCTGATAGAGGTCTTCCTTTTGGCCACCGTGCTATCCTACCAAGCTCAAGAAGCCGGGAAAGTGATGTCTTAAGTGCTCGTAGCTCCATGGACAGGGCTGAGGCTGCTTCACCCATATCAAAGGTACCATCGTTTAGTTCGTAGAAAGCAAGGACCTTTCTGTCAGCTTCTATAAGATCACTTACACCTTCGAGGATTTGCAATATTGCTTCTGGTAGTTGATGCGCCTCAAGAAGAGAATAGTATTTTCCATCTTCGACAGATGATGCGATTTTCCTGAAGGACTCCTCAACAAGAGGGTTGCAGCCACAGACAAAAATGAAAACAGTACTTCCAAAATCACTTCGAAGCTGTCTAACCTCCTGTATTGGGTCATGTCCCTTTGGACACCCCTCTGGAAAGTAATCATCACCTATGCTATTGTATCGTTTACCATGAGGAGGTGCATCCCCCACAAGAAGAAGCACTTTGTATGCATCGCGTTCCCAAGAGAGTCTTGTCCTAGCATCGAAGAGACCATCTGCGACAGCCTCTGGCGTGTCTCCTCCTTCAGAGGGTCTTAAATCTGAAATCTGTTTGTGGACTTGTTTTATCTTCTCACTGAAATCAAAAACCTTGGTGACATATGTTCTGTCCTGAGGTGGATGATCGCGATAAGACACTATGCCAAAACGAATCTCCAACCCCTCAGTTCGTCGTGTGACATGGTCCACAATCTCGAATAGACTGTCTTTAACAGCCTGAATATCATCCTTCATTGAACCAGTTGTATCAACTACAAATGCAACGTCTAACTTGGTGGAGGCCAGCCGAATCCTCTCCTTGTCAAACTTTGTTCGTGCCCAATTAAGGCTTTGCTGCAAAGCATAGGAAATTTTAGGAGCCTTTATGGATGTAAAAATATGGACGACATGAGTGATACCGATCTTCAGATTGAATTCGTTTTCGAAGGTGACTTTGTACTCAAGGGTTTCATAAATAGAATCTATGCCCCACTCATTGTAGAAGAGATCAAGTCCAGACTTCCTTTTGAAGGAAGGACAGCCTTAATGAAAGATGAGATGAAAATTACTTTGGGTATCTCCAAGGGCAATGCAAAGCCAACGAACGAGGTTAAGAAAGCGGACATAGCCTATCAGCCCCTAGGAGATTCACTAGACATCTATCTCAGTGATAAACGAACCTTCAGCCAAGTCAATGTGATTGGAAAAGTAACATCAGATGAATCAGAGCTCGATGGATTGAAACAGGTAAGACGAGGAAGTCTTGTCATAATTCGATATGCAGAATAAAATTACTTAGATTCGTTGGAGCTTTGTGACTAGTGCCTTCTTCTCATCAACTTCGATTTCTGTAGGATCAACAACCATGCCAGCCTCATGGGTTTCAATTCGCACTTCCACTCCAGAGTGCTTCACACTCTTGATGCCATTGCTTGAGAGCGCCCGAACTCGGAGCTGAGTAGTATTAAACTCCATTTTGTCTGATGATTCAACTGCTGTTGTTTCTCGACGGAGTTTGATCTTTGATATTCGCACCTGCTCCTTTAGTTCAGCCACTTGGACTTGCAGATCCTTTCTCTCAGTACTCTCTTGATCAAGCTGCATTTTCACAGTGTCATAGGATTCACGGGAAACAAAGTCTTTGGTTTTATCAACCCATTTTACGATGGTACCATCAAATTTCCGTGTTGTACTCACTTGATCTAACGCTTTTAGAACAGCGATGATATCATACACTCTTCGCTTTGGAGTGTCTAATAGTTCAGCCAGGATATCACTCCTTATGCCCTCACTACCACACTCCTTCAGAACCCTGACTGACTCCCTGGCCAGGTCGACTAGCTTCAACTATGCACCCCACTTGAAATCCGGCAGCTTGCTCATCAGAGCACGTTCCACCATATTTGTCTGTTCCCGTATATATGGGTTTGTAATTTGCCCATTATACGGATTCATTGTGGTATATCAAAGGTATTACGTACATACTACATTCATGCAAGATTTAAGGAATCTAGTAAACTCCTCCGAGTATCTTTCGAAAAATGAGAGACTGCATTATTCGATGCAGTCTCCAAAATTTTGGAGACATGTATCTGCCCCTATTCTATATGACTAGACCAGATATTATTTAACGCGGCATAAAAGTTCGAGAACTCACTAACCACCCGAGTCTGGAGTGGAGAAATGATGAGTAAGACAAAGATAATCATAATGGGTGCAGCCGGAAGGGATTTTCACAACTTCAATGTAGCATTCAGAAACAATGAAAGCTACGAGGTAGTTGCATTCACTGCAGAACAGATACCGGGTATAGGTGATAGAATCTACCCACCTGAACTCTCAGGTCCTCTCTACCCAAAGGGTATCAAAATACATCCTGAGGAAAAGTTACCTGAGCTCATTAAGGAACATGGAGTAGAACAATGCATCTTAGCCTACTCAGACTTACCATACGAGGTTGTAGGTCACAAGATTGCATGGGTCAATAGTCTGGGACCGGACATGAGACTCATGGGTCCCGACACCACGATGATAAGAAGTAAGAAACCAGTAATTGCAGTGTGCGCAGTTCGGACTGGGTGTGGGAAGAGTCAGACTTCAAGGCGAGTCAATCAGATTCTCGTTGATATGGGACTCAAACCTGTCAACATAAGGCATCCAATGCCATATGACCCAGATCTCACTACACAGATTGCTCAGAGGTATGAGAAGCTTGAGGACATGGACAAGTATCGGTGCACAATCGAGGAACGAGAAGAGTACGAACCTATGATAAACATGGGAGTAACACTCTATGCAGGAGTTGATTATGGCAAGATTCTCGAGCAGGCTGAGAATGAGGCGGATGTTATCACTTGGGATGGTGGGAACAATGATTTCCCATTCTACAAACCAGATCTTCTGATTGTTATTACTGATCCTCATAGACCAGGTCATGAGATAAGCTACTACCCAGGAGAAACAAATCTCCGAATGGCAGATGTAGTCGTTATTAACAAGATAGACACAGCAGACTATGACGATGTTGAAGAGGTAAGAGAGAATACAATGATGGTGAACCCTAATGCTACAATAGTTGATGCAGCCTCACCACTGACCATTGACGATATGGCAAAAATTAGGGGAAGGCGTGTCATTGTGGTGGAAGATGGACCAACTGTCACTCATGGCGATATGCCTTATGGCGCAGGATATATTGCCGCAAGAAAAGCAGGGGCAATTATAGTTGATCCAAGACCATTTGCAGTGGGAAGTATTGAGGAAACCTTCGAGAAATACTCACACCTCGAGGATGTACTACCTGCAATGGGCTATGGTAAGACGCAGATGGAAGAACTCCAGAAGACAATAAATAAATCAGATGTCGATGCAGTTGTCATAGGGACACCCATTGATCTGAACCGAGTCATCAAAATCGACAAGCCAAATGTTAGAGTACGATATGATTTGCAGGAGATTGGAAGACCAAATCTTGAAGACGTTTTGACTGAGTTCGTGAAGAAACATAACCTAAAATGATGCAAACAGAGAAATTTAACCCTTCAAGTTCTTACCCTTTTAGACAGAGTGAAGAGAGAAGTAGAAAGAGACTCTTCTAATTAATCTCCCTTCATAGCATCAACTCATCTAGACTAGAGGAACCTGATCTTGCTAGCAGGTCTTTATAGAGTACTACCGAAAAGATGTAGCTTATCGCACCAAATAGAAGAGGAGTAACTATTGATTCAATCACATAACGATAGGAATCGGGTAAGAGGGTTAAAGACACACCAAAACTCAAAACGATGCCTAAAGCTATTATTACTAGATTGACAAGTATCAGACCTCCAAAGACATGCATAAAATTACCACTGGTGATCTCCCAGGATCTCTTCAAGGAGTCGATTGCCGATAGATCCGTGCTGATAATAATTGCTAATGTTGGAACAAACCTGACTTGGAGATAGAACAGGATAATCCCACCCACTATGAACAACGCCATAGCTGACATTAATAGCTCCATTGCTCCAGGTTGAATTATGGGATTAGATGGATCAGAAATGTCAATCATTTCCAGAGCTCGAGCTGTGAGTATCGTAGCAGGAGTAAGAACAACAGCTACCAAAGATGAAAGGATTAATTGAACAACAATGATACTTGGGGTCCTTCCAATTGAGTGTGAGAAACTTGCTTTGATATCACCTCCAGTTCCACTGTACTCATCAAGAGAGAACTTGAGTGCAGCTCCACCAATGATGGCATTTAGGACAAAGATGATGATTGCATACCCAAATGACACAGCTATGAGAGTCAAATTGGAAGATGGTTCAAACAGTAAACCCACCAAATAGTTGATGGGATCTGCACTCAACACACCAATGAGGTTAAAGAATGCAAAAAGTAGCGCAAAAGAAACTGCTGCGCCTACAGCACCGATAAGACCAACAATAATGATGTATTGGCCGAGCTTGTGAATCCATAGTGACAATGTTCTCGATACAAGTCCAGAGGCACTAACTGCATAGTTCTGAGCCATGGGTTGAGAGGGGTCACTTCCAAATTGATCCTCAAATGCCATATGAAAACCGCCTACTATTTATTTTAGATCTAAGCTGGTTATATTTTCTCCGTGATATACTAGCTCTATGAAGGCTTGGGTCTGTTATCAATAATCTCCATGAACTTCATTCCTCCAGCTTTCTCAACCAGCTCTTCAAAGCCAATGATTGTCACACCAGGTGTGACCTCTGTGTTTGTCTTAGTCAGTTTTTGTATCTCGTGAATGAGAGATTTGTAGTCACCCGAAACCGGACCTCTTGGAGCAACATAGAGATTCAAGATATCCATACTGTACGGATCAGCCATGTCTTCCTTTGCGACCTCGATTTGAATCTCTTCGACCTGACTTATTGAAAGGAGCATCTCCCGCAAGGCTGTGAGATTAACTGTAGCCCCTTTGATTTTCTTCTCGGCTAAGCCCATAATGTCCATTTGAGCCTGAGCATCATTTGTCCTACCAATGTCCCAGAAGAAAGGACCATCAAATTCACAGATGGGACATTTGCCCTTCTCTTGATGTGATGCGACGTCCCCAAGCAAGAAACCCTCAAAGACCGTTCCTGTACCATCAAGATGGAACAGACACATATGACCAGATTCATCATCACCGACGAAATCATAGGTTCCATCTTCATTGAACTTTACGAGTTCAAAAGCTAACATCAATGGGGATACATTGTGATAAGGACCATGTCTATCACATTGGACTGCAAAGGATATCTTACTTTCAGATGAAGCATATCCTCCTACAACTCGAACCTCCTTTGCACCCTTCTCAACCAATGTGTTGACCATGTCATCGACAGCAGGTTCGTAGATTTTTTCACCAGCGAGTAGAAGGACATTTCTCTCTTGCGCCTTGTAATTCTGATCCTCTTTCATTGATCTAAAGAACCTGTTTCGTAGATAGCTTGGCATTCCAGCGAAGCTGTTTACCTTGAATACACCAGCTAGTTCCACCAACCTCTCGCTAGGAATTGCTCCACCAGCACTCGTAGCAACATAGAACTTAGACATCTGCCTGAGACCCAAATTGACTGCATGCCAACCAAGATGAGGAGCATAGGGAAAGAGGTTCATACTGGAGGACTCCCATCCGCTTTTTAAAAATGGGTCTACGGCCATTTGACCAACTTTCACACAATTCTTGTACAGAAGATCATGATCATAACGAGTTAGAAAAACTGGCGAAGGCAATCCAGAGGCTCTCCCGGAGCTTAGCCAAAATTGGAGAGGGGAGTATTGATATGTCGCTCTTTCCTTTAAACGAGCCATTGCCCCTTCTTTCCCTAGGCTAAGCTTTACTTTCGCTCCGTTATTTCGAATGAATTTCGCAAGATCTTTGTGACCTGCCTCATTTGCATATTTCATTAGAGTTCCAATTGCTTCAGCAGATTCACGTTGTTGGCCATCAACCTCTGTGGGATTTAGTACAAACTGCTGTAGATTGTCCCTGTAGTCTATCTTCTTGACTAATGGTATCTTGTATTTCGCCCAGTCCTCAATGCATGTTATATTGAATGGATCAATGTTGTTATCCTTGAACAGCTTTCGATAGTAAGCATGATTTGGCCAGACCTGATACCGAATAAATGCCCTGAACTTTTTATCCTGAATCTCCTTAATTTCCCGATGATTGGTTCGCTTTAGTTCCTGAAATGTGAATGTGTCTTTCGTCATTTGACAACCTCGATAGCAGATGTACGACTGAATGAGCGAAGCAAAGCAACATATGAAACTTGCGAGCTATAATAATTAAGGAAATACACGCCTTTAAGGGTCTGAAGTAGAAACTCATAATAGACTAGTACACAGTGAACAATCGTCTAAGACATTGGTCAGGAGTGATTCCATTGTCAGAAGCTGATGAAAAACTGCAGAAAGGCATTATTGAACTAGATAAAGGGAACGATAAGAAGGCATTCAGCCTTTTCAAAGAGGTCTTTGAAGAGAGACAGGAAAGACTCCTGAAAAAGGTTCAGGAAAATCCAAAGTCTCCGACACTGATGCTAGACGCACTCTATATGATACATGGACTTGTATGGCTTAGAGTTGCTGAGGCTGGAAAGGAGAAGAAACATAGCATTGAGCTCCTTGGAAAAGCTGTCGGAACTGTTGAAGCGGCTCGGACCGCCTTAGGACCTCTCGTAACAGGACTCGCTCAGTGGGCAAAAGAGAAGAATATCAAAGTGGTCCACAACAAGGCGCTGGGTCTTCTTGCAGCTACGAAGGACCTCGAAGATATGGCAAAGAAAGCTCTAGAAGCTAGCCGTAGAATAGGATAGGATTTGGTATCCTGTCGCGATATAGCGGAACTCCTATTGTGAATCCCTTTTGTTCATGTGATGTGACCACTTCTCAGCAGAGAATCGTTTCTCCATTATATCGAGCTCTGTTAGAACAACAGACTCAAGATCAATATTGAATGTATTTGCAATTTGAACAAAGAGATTGAAGGCTTGTGCAAACTCCCGACCAAGTTCTTCATTCTCAGGAGCTTTATGACCAAGTCCTATCACCTTGTACCCCTCCTTTACAGTGATATGTCTGGAGATTTCTCCCAACTCCTCAATCAGGTGTGCAAAGACTAAGGAGGCTGGAAACTTATTCCACCCTCGGTCTTCATCGAACTTGTGCAATTTTTCTTGGATTTCTCGAAAGTGCATCTACATCATCCTCTTCATTATTTGTAAAACCTGTGCCCGAGCTTGATTCACTGCTGAAGGGGAGGGGGTCTTCAAGACACCCAATGGCGTATCATCCGGGAAAGATTCACTCCCCAAAAACATGGCTTCACTCACGATGTTCATCATCTCAACTGGCGGTAGAACAGCGCATGCTAGTTTCATCCCCTTTTTAAGACCCTGAATATTGGTAACAATCTTCCAGATACGTGTACCGTCAGTACACCGACACTCGGTGAGGTTCTTTGATTCATGAACTGGGTGCGTCTGACTTATCTCAACTGCAAGAATATCGATGGCATTCCCAGGGTCATCATCATAATTTAACAACCTGTCAACAAAGTTCTCTGCTATGCGAAATGAATAGAATAAATCAGCAAGATTGAGTGACTCCTTGACTGTTGCCGGTTTGTACCCAGACATTTTGATTGCAGTTTCCAAAACATTTCTGAATGCGACAAAGCCATCAACGATCTTCTTTGTCGCCTCCAGTTCCGCAAGCTGAACTGCTGGTAGGTAGGAATATTTCACCTCGTATATCAAACTGCCAACCTCCTGTAGGATTTCTACCAGTCTTGTGTAGTCTACATGTAGTTTCAGTTTTCGACCACCGACAATCTCGTTCAAACGTCTGATAGCATCTTCTAGGAGAATCACTCGAGCGTCTTTGGCTGTGTCCATAAGAGTCACTAAAATGTGTGAAACAAAGAGTCCAGATAAACCTCTCCCAATAAAATGGAGGTCACACGAATTGATATAAAGCCACGCGCACTACTCCATGCTGATTTCAGCAGTGGGAGCTACGCACCTTGATACAAGCCGTGTATATCCTAATTGCCGACAGTGGCCTTTGTGTCCTTGATAGGAAATATGGCGAAGCCGACATGGATCCTAATCTCATTAGTGGATTTCTTACAGCTCTAATACAATTTGGTCGGGAACTTAGCGATGGAAATCGAGTTCATGTGATTGATTTTGGTGCTTTCGATATTTGCCTCTCACTAAAAGACAATGTAATTGTGGCTGCAACTGTAGACAAGGTGGACGACGGTAATGCTGCAATGGCAGTCCTCAGTGAAGTCAATAATGCCTTTACAAAGAAATATGGTGCGATGTTACAAGAATGGGATGGCAACCTTGAGCCATTTGATTCATTTTACAAACCACTTGATGAGATCACAAAGGATGGTCATGCATCAGAAACCAAAATCGTTGTGCCTGTTCTCAAGGGGAAAGTCAATCCTATGCTCGTACGCCTAGGACAGATGACTCAGGTGACTTTTGACGTTGCTAAGAAGTGTGATGGAAAGCTCACAACAAGAGACATCGCAGACCAACTCGGAATGCACATGAAAGAAGTTCAGAAGTCTCTTAACACACTAGAAGACATGAGAATTCTAGAGTGGAGAGAGATCGGCTGAGATCATCTGTTTGTAGCCCACACTGGAATTGATCTTTTCAGTGTTTCATTGGCTTTCCAATTGTTTATGGTGACTGGCCCCATTCATTTCCTGCTGCGATTAGAATCAGCCCAATCACGATTAGACCTGGTGCCACGACCCCGGGTATTGTTATGGAACCAAATACCAAGTCGGCTAGAAAATAACGAGCTGCGTGAATGACCCTTCCAGCGAACAACACAAAGAACCCAAGTCCCAGGAAGAGATTGGATCTGCGTAACATACCCCCTGACTGCCATGCAAGGTACCAGAAGAGGAGTGGTATGAAAAGCGCATAGATGGCACCTGCGGTCCCTGAGAGAAGCACTCTTGTTGTGGCATCAAGTGGAATGAAACCGAGAACAAAGCCAATACCAACAGCTGGAATAGCGAATCCGATCTCTGCCCAGCGCTTACCAAAAATCATGAATCCCGCAGTAGCAGACAACAGTGCTAGTGCCATCCATTGGAAGAAGGCGCCAGCCATAAGCCAGAACGGGGATTCACCAAGGAAGGGAGAATAACCAGATAGTGTGCCCGTCAGACTTTGAGGATCTGCATAGAAGTCTCCGACGAAGTAGAAACAGCGGCCAATGGCTAATAATAAGAAGAACATTGCCATAGCAAACTGGAACGGATTGCCAGTTTTTCTCCAACGGAAGAACAGCAAAAAAATGAATAGAAAGAAGTAGTATCCTACAACTAGGAACCACAGTCCTGCGTGCACTTCTCGGATAACCATGTCTACTGTCTGCATTCTTATGACTCCGTCCTGAACCTTCTGAAGACAGGAATGCGCGCTAATAAATAAAGATATTCCGCGCTTGTAAAGGAGTTTGATACGCATAGACAACCTCTATATTCCATGGAAATTACTATTCTATTGGTGCGAGATGAACTCAGGACTGACTTGGAAACTTCAAAAGGATGATTCAGACATAGATGAGTTCATCGACATCCGTCGAAAAGTGGGTAACCAAATAATTAGAGAATACCTACTTGATAATGTTATGAATAACAACAGAGTAATCAGGATTCAAGGAAAACTCAAAGGACCGAAGAATGAGTTTAAGGATTTTGCGAAGTTCCTAATTCTAAGAATCTCAGTTGATGGCGTGACTACAAAGTTCCTAGCTGAATCAGGAGTATATGAGAATCTACGAATTGTGGCTATTGATTCAATGAATGTTGCTCAACAGAGCTCCGAATACTTGCTTGGACTCTTTACAGATGCTCTTGAGAATCCTGAATCATACGAAACGATGATTATTCTTAGTGATGATTCTACTGTAGGATGAGGTGATAATGGTGTCGTTTGAAAGATATGCAAAATGTCCGATATGCTCGAAAAGAACTGTGTTGAGGGTACCTCCTGATGTGCTCAAAAAAGCTGAGAGATTTCCTTTCACAGTTAAGGTCAAACACGAGAAGCATTATTTCTATATCAACCTCGATAGTCAAGCATGGATCACTGATATACTACACCCAGACCTTGTTGAATGAATTATCCTATGTAACGGTCTGAAGGACTTGAATCATCAGATGGTGGACCTTTCTGAGCAATCTCTTCCATTGCCCACTCAATGAATTCGACAACTTTCTCTACCTCAGTATCAATTATATCAAAATGAGCCTTAATACCAACTAAATCTGTCAATTTTTCCAATAGAACCCGTGCCGCTCTGTAATCAGCTTTGATCACACCCATCGTTTCGCCTAGAAGACATGCACCTTCCATATCATAAACGGAGGCAGCCCAACTCGGGATGACACCATTTGCCCCTACAACAACACCTTCTTCTGTAGCAATCATACCATCAGCTCGAGAGATCCTATCTAGAAGGTTCTGAGAACTTGCTGAAACATATACCCTGGGCGGCGATGGAAATGCACCAAAGTACTCTTGGTATCCTTGTTCATATGCTGCTAGTGAATACATCTCCCTAACACCAAGGCTTGAGAACTCACTAGCTACATAGTCAGCATACTCGTAGACACCAGAGCCTGATGCAGGTTGGAAATCAGCAGTCAGAATGAGTAAATCATGTGGTTCATCTGGTGCAGCTCGATACAGGTAGATTGATGATTTTGGACAGTGGGATATCCCCTTAGTGACAATGATACGCGGCGGAAAGTCATTACTAAAGAAGTCCATCATATGTTTTGCATCAAGGACTCTTGTTAGCGTCTGAATTGCTATTTTTCCAACATTAGCAATTCCAGGTAGACCCACAATGCCAATTGGAGCTTTCAAAGATGATGCATCTACATCCATAAAGCGGCGTGTATACATATCTTATTAGTAAGAAAGAAACCATTTGGTACTTTGGGTTAGGTACCTCTATAATTTGTAGAATCGGAGAGCATTCTGGGTTGTTGCGTGGGCAACATCCTCAGGGGATAGATCAAGGAGTTTACTCAAACTCTCAACGCCATATGATATGTTTGCTGGCTCGTTTCTCTCAGTTGTTGGTGAAAGATATGGACCATCAGTTTCAAGGAGGATCTGCTCCAGTGGTAGAATCTTTGCAGCTTCTCTGCGATTTCTGTACTTTCCGAAATTCGCAGGTAGAGTGATGAACCAACTATTTTCTGCGACTCTCTTGGCTGTTTCTTGAGGACCGTCAAAACAATGCATGAGTACATCTCCAGAGAATCTCTGCTCAAGGATGTTCACAGCCTCTGTTTCAGCCTTACGTGAATGAATCACAATTGGTAATTCTAGATCTACAGCAAGGTCGATGAACATTCCAAATAGGGGCTCTTGATTTTTCCGACCAACGGGGTCCTTTATCCAGTGATAGTCCAAACCCACCTCACCAATGGCCACAATCTCATTGGAATATTTCTGGATGAGAGCTTCAATCTTCTTTGCCTCATTCTCAGTCAGTTGCGACACGCTACAGCCTGCAGAATGGTGAATGAACCCACTATATTTCTTAACAATTCCCAAGGTTCTACGAAAAGAAGCAGAACCTATGGAGCATGTCACCATCCCTACAAGCCCTGCATCTTTTGCTCTTTGAATGACCCTTGGGCGGTCATTCTGAAAGTGTGGCATATCGATGTGTGTGTGCGAGTCGAATAAGTCCAATGTTGGGTGCGCCCCATAGTACTTCAGACGAGACGCCTTTAATTATCGATGGGTATGGGCCTCAAAGTAGGGACCACAATGTCAGATGATATTAATGAACGCTTAAGAGATAAGACAATGCAAATTGTTTCTCTGAACCAGCAATTAGAGGCGCTGCAAGCCCAACTTGGAGGCTCTCAAAAAAGAGCTCACCAACTAGGAGATCAAGTGAAACAACTACAAGCGTTGGTTGAGCAAAAGGATTCGGAGATTCAGATGCTTACTTCTGAACTCACAAAGACGAAGAGTATCTTAGATGCAGTTGGGAAGGAAATGCAAAACATGAGAGCTGATCAGTCACAACAACTATTGAAGAAGAATCCAAGTCAAAATGGAAATATAATGAGGGAGGAACTTAGTTTGGCAGCGCAGAGAATAGCCAGACTTGAGAATGACTTGAAAATCTTCTCACAGGTGGCAACATCAGTATTGAGGAATGAGGAACAATCGCTTGAGAAACTGCATGATGTACTCTCAGAAGTAGGAGACCCCAAGTATAGAGTTCTGAATATGGTCCTGCATCGAAAGTCGATTAGAATCGATGAGATAGCTTCAACACTAATCGTGGATGTGTCGAAAGCCACAGAGATAGTCGATGAACTTCAGGTTGCTGGAGAGATCGAAATCAAGGATGGGACTACCGCTATCCCTGCCAAAAAATACCGGGAACTCGGAGTTCCTCGGGATGACTGGTTATCAATGAGTCCAGATGCAATCTTTGCGGGGCTAGAGGAGTTCCTCAGCAATACCGATGATCAAGGCAGTATAGTCAGCGCCCTTGTGACAGCTGTTGAAATTCTTGAGCAAAAGTTGACACGTGGAGGTGCCCTAGTGTTTCAGATGAGAAGAACAGCGGATATGTGGAAGAAACAAGCGGGCAATAGAGAAGAGTTGCTGTACATGATTAGAGATTGGAGATTGCGAGCAAATTCGATGACCTAGTCGTTGTTAGAGTTATTCGAACTCTCTTTAATTGCCTCCCTGACATAAGCTCCGAAGTCAGAAGTTTCTCCATCACGTTGAACACGAATCTTTGGCCCCTCACCCTTCACTTGCCGTTCAACATAGCGAATATCAAGCTGGGTAATCGTCTGGCGTAAGCCACGATACACGATGAGATAAAGAATAATATCTTCCACGCGTTTTCCGATATGCGGTTCGTTGTTCTTAAGTGATGAGAGGTAGTCTATGGCATCTACAGCAAGAAATCTCTGAAGGAGTTTAGTGCGTTCAACATCGGTCTTCTCCTGCTTCTCTTTTTGTTCCTTCATCTTTTTTTCTCGGGCAACCAGCTCGGCCATCTTTTTCCTTCTAATCATGGCGAGCTCGGTTTCATCATCATTCAGTGTAGATACCTCTAATTCTTGCCTTTTCTGACTGCAGTTAAAGATAACGATACAGCGAGGGTTGGTTTTTTAACACTCAAGTAGCATCATGACGTAGACATCTTGGAAGTGAGAGTTGTTTGGCAACTGAAGGTAGATGCACTTGGCTAGGGATCACAGATGATGAGCCATATTGTAGACTCAGAGGCCTGAAACTCTCAAAGAAAGAGGCTGAAGCTAAGTGCAAGAAGCCAGACATGGCTACTATTTGTATTGATGCCTATAGCTCCCTTGCCAGAGGTCAAGATGCAATTGACACGAATAGCACAGATGCCTTTCCCTGGTTAATAGAGTCTGCAGCTCAGTTCGAGAATCTTGGCGAAACAGACAATGCAATTCAATCCTATATCAAAGCCATTAATTTTGCCAACAAAAACGACCTTGTAGAGAAAGCCTATGACCTATTCCGAGCTGCTCGAGAATTGTACGAAGAGGGACTGGCGGATAATGATCCATCTCTCACTAACATCGAGATAAAAGAGATTCTTGCTGAAACAGGAGAAGCACTCATTGATAAAATAGAGAAAATAAATGAGCGCAAACCAACAACAGAAGTACAAGCTGAGCTTAAGGCAGCAGTTCTTGGAGGGGTCAGTCTCAAAAAGGCGAGTCCAAGAGATGACACAAGGGATTTGATAATCAGTCATGGTCGTTCATTATATACTAAAAAGGCTGAGGAGTATAAGGATGGAGCTGCATCCTATATCAAATCAGGGATGATCAAGAATGCAGTGACTCTTGCGTGCATGGGCGCCCTGGCAGATCTCATGCTAGGAAAACCAAAAGAGGGCATGGCATATCTAACAAAGATTGCTGCAGAATCAGGAGAAACTCAGACGTTCCAAGAACATCCCTGTTTTGAATGGACAAAACTAGTCTTCAAAGCAATGATCAATCGTGACTCTGACCTTATGATATCAGTGAATAAGCTATTCCTCGAAATCCCATGGTCATTCAAAGATGATAGAGAGTTTGCACGTAGAGTGATGGAGTCCGTAGAAAGAAGAATCAACGCGTGACCCTAAATCGAGCAACAAAGAATCCACTCGTATGATGTTTGTGAGGGAATAAACGTTGAACCATCCTTGAACAATTAAACTTGGAGTAACCTGAGCTTCCATAGGCTAAAGGTTGAAGGAGTTCGATATTATGCCGCTGCATCGTAGAATCAATCTGAGATTCACCCTCATGTGGGAGAATTGAACAGGTCGAAAATACAATCTCTGTTCCAGGTTTCTCTGCATATGCTGTCAGAATCGCATCTAGAATCTTGTTCTGCACTGTCATCAATGCAAAGAGAGTATCCTTATTCAAACGCCATTTGAATGATGGGTATGTTTGCAGGATTCCAGTAGAACTGCATGGAGCATCAATCAGAATCTTATCGGCATCTTGAATGACCGGCTTAGTTGCATCAGCTTTGATCCACTCAATCTGCGCAGCATTGAGATGTTGAGACCGCTCACTTGCCATCTTCACTCTTTCTTCATACACATCGGTGGCGATAATTTCTCCATGGCCTTCCATCCTCTCTGCAATTAATTGGGTCTTCATTCCCGGTGCAGCACACGCATCCCATATCTTCTCACCAGGTTGAGGATTAAGGGCATTGACTGCCATGACGCTAGCCTTGTCCTGAACAAGTACTCGACCATCCTTGAACAGCTTTGAGGTGACTATTGCATCGATTCCATGTAATACTCTTGAAACTTCAGGTAATTCAGGGTCTCTCTGAAGCTTAACATTTTCAAGAGAATCTAAGACTGATTCAGAATCATCATATAGCCTGTTAGGTCGAATGTAATAGATGCGGTTTTGATTGTTTGCGTGCATCAACTGAATAGTATCAATATGATTGAGATTGTCAAGAAGTGTTCTCACAAGGAAAGTAGGATGGGAGTATTTCAGACTCAGTTGATTGATCTCCTGCAGCTCCTTGATAGACTCATCCAGGTTGAATTTAACAGCATTACTGAACTCGTTCATGTAGTATGACTCAATCTCTGGATAGAAAATCAGTATATCATGGAGGTCTGTTTGAAGCCATTTGAAATCAAATAACGCCATTCGTAGAATGTTGCGATCTCGTTTATTCAAGTCATGAAACTTCTTTGTTCTGAATGATCTAGATAATATGAAATCAATAGTATTTCTATATCTAACAACAGAGAGTGCCAATGTCTGAGTACGTGCCTGAGTCACGTATAAGTCGGGAGATGTGGTTTGCATCTCACGAAGAATAGCCTTCATTGAAGTTGATGACTCTTCAAAGCGGATTAGTGCCTTAACAGCATCTGCTCTAGGTGCATATGCTTTACTCATGACAACTATATCTGAAACAACAACCCTGTTCAATCTTATTGTTTACTTTTTGATTGGTGGCATGACGTTAGCATACCCGTCCATCACAATAATGTCATCTTTATTGAAAACATCAAATTTGAGTCGACAAAGATTACTCTCTGGGACTTTCTCAGTAACTTCAACCACCGCCTTAATCTCATCACCCGGAAATACTGGTGCTTTGAAGTTCACCTTCATGTTGAAAGCAAGTGTTCCTAGACCTGGTAGTTGTGTTCCAATGACCCGTGCGACCAACGCCCCACCAATAGGACCATGGGCAATCCGCCTACCAAACATTGTAGTCGCCGCATACTCGTCATCCATATGGAGAGCATTATAGTCACCCGACATCTTTGCGTACAAATCGATATGCTCGTCAGTTACAGTCATGCTTGACTCAGCAGTCTCTCCAATCTCAATTTCTTCCAAGCTCTTCCCAAGTTCAAACTTAGATTCTGTAGGAGTCTCTGTCTTCTCTTTTTGTACGACATCGGACTTTGTAACACCTCGGAGAATCTCGGGAGTGAATCTGAACATTCTGGAGAACTTCATTAAGAGATCCATGTCATCAGTATCAATAACAACTTTCTCGGTCATCATAGCCTGCATTGCATCGAGTTTGCCAAGTAAGATGTCACGCCATGTTGCTGAATCAGTCTTTACGGTCATCCTTGGATTTTGAGTGTCCCCCTTCTTAATTGTACAATTTTTATCCTTGATTTCAAGCAACCATGAATCTGTATCATTAAAAGAGAAGCGAATAATGGCAGACACGCCTTCTGCACGATCAGGTCGAAATCCATTTGGAATGGATGCCATCATAGAGTCAAAATCTAAGTCATCAATCCCCTCAGGTATTTCGGCAGCAGAGTCTCGTCGACTCTCTATGTAGACCTCCCGCTGAATCAGAAATCGAAGTATTTCTGAGGTGCCACCACCAATTGTCCCTAGACGGGCATCCCGATAGAATTCCTCCAGAGGGTAGTAATCCTTCACATATCCTGCGCCGCCACACGCTTGAATGGCCATGTCGCAACACTCAACTGAAACCTCGCTTGCGTATAATTTCGCAATGGTGGCTTCCTTTGTACAAGGCATATCATTCTGAAGCATCCTTGCTGCTGAAATTAAAAGTAAACGTGCAGAACGCATTTTCACAGCCATATCAGCAATCTTGAATGAAACACCCTCAAAGCGGGATATAGGAAGACCAAACTGCTCGCGTTCCTGTGAATATGCCACAGCAATCTCAAATGGGGTCCTCATGCACCCAAGTGCTTCTGCAGCAATTCCCACTCTCTCAGAGTCAAGTTCATTCATCAGAATGAGAAATCCCTGATTTTGTTTTCCTAGCAAATTCTCTTTTGGAACCTTAATATTATTGAAGCTCATATGGGTCACTCGAACACCCTCACGGCCCATTAGACTGAAGTCTTTCTCCACCTTGAATCCATCCCAAGAGGTTTCGATGATGAAGGCGGACATGCCACTCTTACTATCGACTGTTGGGTCTGTAATAGCAAAAACAACTATCTGATCAGCAATGCTGCCATTCGTAATGTATCTCTTTTCGCCATTTAGCACCCAGCATTCTTCTTTTTCATTCCATTTTGCGTTTGTGACCATGCCAGCTGTATCACTACCAACCTTAGGTTCAGTTATTGCCAATGCGCCTATTTTCTCACCCTTCGCTAAGGGTATCAAGTACTTCTTCTTTTGCTCCTCTGTACCATAACGCAGGATGGGAATTGCAGAGAGTGTACAGCTTGCTCCGAACATCATTGTTGCAGAGGGGCAGACTGCTGAGATCTCTTCTCCTGCAATCAATTGGTACATGAATGGTTTGTCAGAACCACCATATTTCTGGGGAACTAAAAGTCCAGAAAGACCAAAGTCACCGAGTTTCTTGAAGTAACCTCGATAATCAAAGTCAGATTGCTTGATCTTTCCTACTATTGGTCTGATTTCTTGTTCCACCCATTTTCTTACTTTTGCTCTAAATTCAAGCTCATCCTTTGTATAGAGTAAGGCTTCATCATTCATCTGGGTCATTGGTTATCACCTATGGCACAATTGAGCGATCAGATGTCTGATTCGAAATTAGAAGCTCTTAAATCTCCTCTCATTGTCGACCAATCATAAAGCGGAATGTTCCCGAAATCAGGAAATAGGAGAATCTGAAGTCTGATGCGTTTCTTTGGGCACCTCATCAAGGGTGAAATATCAAAACCTATCGAAGGAAAAACAGGATTCTTTCCAAACATGAACAAAGCCATTGAGGACCCTCGTATTTTATATGCGATGGCTCTCAAGGAGCAAGGATCTCTTAGTAGATTCATGGCAAAGCACCTCACAAACCAACTACCCGAGAAGATTCCTGAGATTAGATTACTAAAAGACTACATTCGGAGTCATGGATATCCAGTGGCTTCGAATGATGAGATTCAAGAGATAATGTTCGCAGAGTATGCGATTGGTGGAGTTAAGGAAACAGCAATTGCATGTGAAGAGGCTCATTCAATTCGTCATTTGATGCACAAGGAGTACTATAACAAGGGCAAGGGCCTCACCCTCAAAGAACGAGCTGAGAGTCTCATCAGAGTCGGGGAAATACTTTGGAAGCATTTTGACGGCTTCAAGGAGATTGGGATTGCAGAGGGCACTCCTGTAAAATTATTCGATTGGCAAACAAAGGGGGTATTCAATACCCTTTACAAGGAACACATAGAATTCGCGAGTTCTAGAATTGAGTCGAAAGAGATACCCAGTGCCAAAGAGGGCGAACGCACTATCCTGAGTCGCTATCCCTTTGGGGCTGTCGGGATCTTTCCGCCATACAATGCCGCAATTGGATTAGGGGGAATGGCAATCATCTCAAGTTATTGGGCAGGAAATGCTACAGTAACGAGAACCCCCTCGAAAATGCCACTCACCAACATGGAGCTTGCCTATGTCTTGACTGAGGCAATGAGAGATTTGGATTTCCCAGTAAGCGCCTTTCAGTCTGTGATTGGACCTGCACGTAGTATAGCCCAATACATGGTGAACGAGTCTCCATTGAACGTTATGGTATATTATGGGGACTCAGATGTTGGTCTTGAACTGATGTCTCAAGCTGTGAAACGGGGGCTCCATTTTATCCCAGAACTAGCTGGAAGCGGTGCAAGTCTAGTATGGAAGGATGTTGACATCGAGAAGGTCACTGATTATGTAAATCATGCCCGTTTCTTTGGCTCTGGACAAATCTGTTTGGCTGCCAAGAGATTGTTCTTGCATGAAGCAATCTATGATGATTTCATGGAAGTCCTTGTTGAGAAGAGTCAGAAACTCGCAGTTGGTCTTCCAGAGGACCCGAAAACTGACCTGCCTATTATAGGAACACGCGCGCTCTATCAAAATATGGACATGGTTCATGAAGCCTTGAGTAAAGGGGCAAAGCTTGAAACTGGAGGGTATCGAATGAATGTTTATGGGGAACGGGATAGTGCGGGCTTATTCCTCAAACCGACTATTTTGAGTGATGTTCCGCTAGACTGCAAGATGTGGTATCACGAAACATTCGGTCCGGTTCTACCTGTCATGAAAATCAGATCATTTGAGGAGGCTATCAAACAGGCCAACAACACACCATATGGACTTCGAACATCAGTCTATAGTGAGGATCCTGAGATCTGGCAACGTTTCTTCGATGAGATTGAAGCTCCAGGCATTGCAGTAAATACAGACCATCTTAACTTTGATGACTATTATCCACATCTTGGTGGTTTGAAGACAAGTGGGCTGTTTGGTGGCAAGTACTTCTATGAAATCCTGACATACCTGAAGTACATGCATCTACCAGCATAGGAAATTTGAACGCTTCAATCAATATTCAAAGAATACGTTCATACATCTGAACTAGCATTCCATCAGCCTGTTCGTAGGGGTCACCCCAAGGACGAAATCCAAAATTCTTCATGAGCTTCTCCCCCACCTCTTGACCAACCAAGATATTGCAGTAGTTTCTCTCGCATCCATGGGCCCCACCATATTCTGCGAACTGAAGGTACATTGCAGATGCGAGACCAGTGGCTCGACATTCAGGTCGTACAGTTTGGTGTTCACCATAGAGACCCTTGTCTGTAATCTTTGCCTTGTAGACCCCCACAATCCTACCTTGAAGTCTGCTTCCAAAGTAGTGGTATCCATTTCTCATCTCTTCAAGGATCTGCTCTGGCGAATACATTCTCTTTTTTCGCCAGTTTTCAGGATACTCATTGGCTAGTGGCCAGACTTGTCTGAAGAGCTCTGAGATGTCAGTTGCATCTTTTTCATCAAATTCAATAATACGAATCTCTTCAGCGGGATACTCTTCCATTACTCTCATCATAATGATGATAATTCAGGGCTATAACTCCTAGCTTTCATTGATTCTTTGCTTGAGCCGCCCAGGCAAATGCTTCCTGATTGGGAGTACAGCCCCCACATTTATGACAACCTGCAACGGTGTTGTCTGGATTAAGGTTGTTTTTGTAGAGGATTCTACCAACCTGTTTGTAGAAAACGATTGAACCCTCAAGGTTATTGACATAACTAGGAAGGAAATTAGCAAGTTGACTTCCCTGGGATGGTCGGATAGGAGTGACAACAGGCAATATACCAATCTGGGCTAACTCCCTCAGTAGTGAAAGGGTTCGATCTAGATTTTCTCCAAGACCATAAAGCAAGAATGTACTGACATTCCCTCTGTCAAAGTGGTTGAGTGCGAATTGCCAGCTTTTACGATATGTCTCAAGCGGACCATATTGAAACTTACCAGGGCACATTTCTTCTCTTACAGATTCATCTGCGCTTTCAATGTGAATGCCAACAGCGTTCGCACCAGCAACTGCAATATCATGTATAATCTCATTCTCAACAGGAGGTTCAAACTGAATGCCTATTGGAATGTTGCTGGTTTCTCGTATGGCTGTAACTATTCTAATCAACCGTTCTAGACCAACATCAGCAGTATCAGGCGTTCCAGTTGTTAGTAGAACGTTGTCAACTACACCCTCATCTATTGCAGCGTTTAGGACTTCAACGACCTGTTCCGGAGTCTTCTCCAAGATAGTGTCACCAGAAATGTAGGATGAGGGGATTGTGCAGAATTTGCATTGTGTCCCATGAGTCCAGTATCTACATGCCTGATAGACTGTCGTTGCTAGCGTATGATTGCCGTGGAGTAAAGCAATCTTATGATAGGGTATACCATCTTCAGTTGTCATGTCATAGAACTTTGGTCTTGGAACACTAATCAGTTCAAAATCACTGTCATATATCCAGATGGTTGGATCTGCTGTCGGTTCAAGAGATGCTGAATTATACCTACGTGCGGTTTCACCTTGTCTTATGGGTATCCCACACGGTTTTCCATTAGGAAGGAGGAAGTATCTTCCACCAACTGGTCCAGCCCCACCCCTTCGACCTTTCCATTGTTCATCAGGAAGTGTAGCACCTTCAGTTAATAGGCGCACCTTCAGTTGAAGTACTTCCTCAGCGTCCATGATTGTCACCAATCCATCTTATCAAATCCTAATCTGTCTTCACATTAGGATTCATTGCTATTCGCATCACAAATTCTGGAAGGTCAAAAACCAGCACTTCAGTCCCTGATTGTGCGCTCAACATCTCTTTGCAAAATGGACATGAAGTCACAACATAGCGAGCTCCGATTTTTCTGGCTTGATTAATCCTCTCAGCTCCAATCTTCTTAGCATGTTCTGGAAAGAGGGTGCGAAGTCCAGCACCATTTCCACAGCACATTGCATTTTCCCGGTTACGAGCCATCTCAACAACAGGAGCACCTGCAACATGTTCTATCACTGCTCGGGGAGCATCATATATGTTGGAGTGACGTCCAAGATGACAGGGATCATGAAAGGTGACTGCTACGTCGATATTTCCAGATTGTAGCTTACTCAAGGACTGATTGAGGAACTCACTGATATGTCGCACAGGTTTATTGAGTTCAAATCCATTCTCAGGGCAATCCGTTGTGAGAACTCGATAGCAACCTGGACAGGTTACAAGTATCTCATCAGCATCGATATTGTTTAGGATCTCAACATTATGAGATGCCTGTTTCAGACCAGCTTCAAACTCCCCTGTCCGAAATAAGGGACTGCCACAACACCATTCATCAGGTGTGATTTCAACAGAATATCCTAGTGCTTCGAGAATTGATACTGTGTCTTTTGCACTATTCTTCTCTCTATAGGCAGCTGTACAACCTGTAAAGTATAGAACTCTATTACCCTTAACTTTGCGAGTCTTGATCCAATGATTCCTTTTAGAGTGCGGCTCTCCGAAAGGATTGTGGGTTTCTTCTACGACAGATCTTAGTCTAGAAATTCCCTCAGGTTGTCGGTTGGTCTTCACTAGGTCTTGGCGTTTGCTCTCAACAATGGTGGCAATGTCAATCTCAGGCACACACCAGGTAAGACAATGGCTGCATTCAAGACATTGGTATAGAACCTCAACGCCCCGTTTATCAATCTCGCGAGCACCAATAATTTCCTGATGTATCAATAGTGCACGACTATGCGGAGTGGGGGAATCAGACCTCCATGCAAAGAAAGTAGGGCACACATGCCTACACATCTTTGAACATCCTGCACACATCCGAACCTGTGCTGCCATCTTATCAAGGTCTATCACTCACGCACCCCCAATCCCAGCTTTCCCGGATTCATTATACTGTTGGGGTCCAAGACTTCCTTTATCATCTTCAAGACTTTGAAACTTGAACCCAGCTCATCCTCGGTGTAGGTACTTCGTGTAAGGCCAACGCCATGTTGATGACTCATTGTCCCTCCTTCGCGAAGGCATGCAGCAACTCCATCATCCCAAATTCGTTTGTAGGTTTCCCAGGCGCTTTCAGCACTGGGTTGTGATGTGAAGAAAATCATGTAGACACTTCCGCCATTCTGGTACATATGAGAAAAGTGAGACAGGACAAAAGCGCCGTGAGCCTCCATTGCCTCCTTCATGGCGTAATACACCTTCTCAAGTCGGTCATACGTTGCGACAATATCGATTGTATCGACAATTGTGTAACCCTCAGTCTTCAGACGTGTTGGATAATACATGTCGTAACGATGCTCCCACCATCGCTTTGCGGGTCCTTCTCCTTGATCACTGCCACCTTCAGCAATGCAAAGCTCGACGGATCTTGTTTCATCAATCTTGACCTTCTTTTTATCACCATCAAATGCCAGGAGAAGCATACAGTGTCCTTCTTCAAAATCAAAATGCATTGAGAAGCTATAGGCTGCATCTTCGGGGTCATAAAGCCTAGCTACAGAGGGGAGAATACCTTCTCTGAAGATCTTGCGTATTGCCTCAAGACCACAGTGAACGTCAGGAAAAGTGACACTTCGAAAGTGTCGTTCTTCAGGTAGTATGAACAGTCGTAGTGTGGCTTCTGTTATTACTCCGAGAGTCCCTTCGCTACCAATGAATAGCTGAAGTAAATCTGGACCTACAGAGTGACGAGGTACAGCCTTTGTCGTGACGATGGAGCCATCAGGAAGTACAAATTCGAGACCAAGGGTCATATCCTCGATCTTTCCATAGAGGGATGACATTGATCCTCCGGACCGTGTTGCGATGAAACCTCCAACATTAGACGCACGAAGTGATGTGGGAGTGTGACCAGTCGTATACCCAAAACGATTGACTTCCTCCTCAAGGTCTATCCCAACAACTCCAGCCTGAACCTTCACGAGCATGGATTCATGATCGATTTCACCAATCTTGTTCAGACGCTTGAGGTCGAGTTGTATCCCTCCATATACTGGTACTGTCCCACCACAGGTTCCTGCGCCTCCACCAACTGGAGTCACTGGAATCTTCATTTCGTTTGCCAAAGCGAGAATCTGCGAAACCTCCGCAACATTTCCTGGAAACGCAATCATATCAGCTAGTGGTAGAATCTCTCCAGCTCGTATCTTAGCCTGACTCAAAGGCCATGCATCAATAGCATTCAGGATTTTGTCGGTCTCATGCATAGTGATATGTTCAGCACCGACAATCTTTCCTATCCGTTTGAACGCCTTTGCTCTTGTCTTATTATCAAGCAAGTTTGTTTCACCTCTTTTTAGGAAGCCTTTGTGCAATGAACACCGTCAGGTCATCAACTTCAACTGAGCTTCCAGCTTTGAAGAGGTTGCTCTCAATTTGAGCGGTGCACAACGGACAAGGGGTCACAAGTTTCTTAGCACCCGTTTTATGAATCGCCTCTAAGTTCTCTCTCACCACTGCATTAGCGACATCTCCAGAGTGGTAGGATACCATACCACCGCCTCCACAACATGAGTCGATGGCGTTAGATTCAGTAACTCTCACTCCAGGTAGCTGACGGAGTATATCTAAAGCATGATCCATTATCTGTCTAGAGGTGTGCCTTATGAGGTGGCAGGGGTCGTGAACTGTGACATGTACCTGTTCCTGCCGTGGGGAATGGTCCATGACCTCTCTCAGACGCTCAAGACCTATCATCTCAACTAAGAATTCTAAGAGATGGACTGTGGGAATACCCCATTCATAATGGTGTGAGAGATCAGACAGATTGGAGGTGCAGCCAGCGCATGTTGTGACCACGATCTCTGCCCCCAGTTTCTTCACCTTCTCTGTCATCTTTTCTGCCAATAATCGAGATGTCTTGTTGTCGCCTATTAGTTTAGCTGGGAGACCGCAACATGACATCTCATCAAGCAGAGTGTAGTCAATATCGAAATAATCTAAAATCACCTTTCCAGCTTCACGTACTTCTTGAGCTCGTTCCTCAGCTTGGCAACCAGGATAGAACAAGACTCTAGCAGTGTCAGTGCGCCTGTCCTCCACATATGGAAGACCAAGCTTCTCAAGTCGCATGTCTCTACTCTCAGCCTTCTCCTCTAGGTCCGCCCAAGGCTCAAAGGCTAAGTTATGTTCTGTAAGAACCTCCCGAATCATAGAGAATCCCTTGGGTACAAGATCGGGACGATGTTCGAAAATCCTTGCACGAATGAGATTGACAACCTCAGGGATATCGACATTCTTTGGACAAACTTCACGACAGGTCCCACAACCAGTGCAGAGATAGATTGTATCAGCAGTTGACCAGAACTCAGGCGGAGATCGACTCAATTCTACAGCAATGCTTCTTGGTCCACTAAACCTGTTTAGACCCACAGCAGCAACAACAGGACAGTGGTTAATGCATAACCCGCAGTTGATACAACTCTCAACAGACTTGACAACCTCAAGCTCGTAAGGCTGATAGGGTACTATTCGTTCTTTCTTCAGTGTTCCCTTAACATATTCATATGCCTCATCCTCATTCACTTCAGGTCACCTCTCCGATGTAGTCAAGAACATTCTTCGCTGCTGAGTACCCACTTACAGCAGCAACGCCAAGACCGCTCTTCTCAGATGAATAATCGTAACCCGCAAGGATGGACCCAGCAGCAAACAGATTCGAAGCCCATTCTAGTCCGTCTTCTCCCACAGGACGGAAGTATGGATCCACTGTGAGCCCACAGGAATACACTGGTTGCCCTAGTGGACTGATTGCAATCCGGTTTGTGAAACGAGTGGGCAAGATGCCCTCTGCTGAGTGGTACTCCCTTGTGACTGTCATGAGGTCAAAGACAGGTTCCCGGATTCCATTCTCATCGCCATTCAGTCCACCTCCAATGAACTTTCCAGTGGCTAGGACATATGCTCGGGCATCAATCTGAATCTCTCTACGTGGTGCTCTGACCAAAACTCCAGATACCCGGTCCTCTGCTCTTGTGTAGGACACTGCTTCATGACCAACTAGCATCTTACCACCGCTCTTTCGAAAGATGCTTTCTAGAGCCATTTGAAGTCTAAGGCCGGGAACAGATGGTGGAAATCCTAGTAGTTCGAACACCTCTACTCCAAGAAGCTCCTCCAACCTAAGCTTGTTCTCCACAGCTTTCTTTAGACCAAGAACTGGTGGGACAGCCACGTGCGAGGCGCCTATCTGTTCAACCGGTCGTTTTAGCTGATTTGCTAGATCTTGGATGGATGTTTCATGGTCCAAATGCCTCGCAATCTCTATGGAGGATATATTATAGGATTTACCAAAGGGGGCAGTTTCGAGAATACATCGTCCAACCTTTCTTGGTGGTTCTCCAAACGACAATCTATCTTCGAGATATGTCTTGGCTGCAACAGAGGGATTGAAGTCAGGATGACCTGAAAACCCTACAAAGAGGAGCGCACTATCGTCATCCTTCTGAAGAGACTCAGAATACATCGTTTCCTGGATTAAGCACGTAGGTTTTGTGGTTCCAAGGATTGTGATAGGATGTATATTGTGATTGAAGGATCCCTTCAATGGAGAAACTGTTTTTCTGAGATTCTTTTTCAACCAGTTGACTGTTTCTCGGACCCTTCCAGCAATTTCATCAACCACCCTATCTGGATCCACCATATCACTGTAACCAACAATGCTGTATGGATGGAGAGGATACAGTCCGGCAATTGTAGAGAGACCCTCTTTTGGTGATGAGAAAGGCTCAGAAACCTCAGGCATGTATCCGATTATATCAATGGCTCCAGAGGAGTTGGCTGTGGCACTCTGGCCCCTTCGAAGCAGTAATGTGTTAAGCCCCTTCTTTGCTGAAACTGTGCCTGCAACAAGACCAGCCATCCCTCCACCAATAATTAGTACATCACATTCTAAGTTCATCTAGCTCCCCTCCTCCCATGGCTTAATGTCATAGTCGACATCTGACTGGTCTAGATTCCCCACACATGAATACATACCTTGGGCTAGCTCTTCTTGAACAAGCTGTTCGCCTCTCATAGAAGGACGGATACCCTTCCATCTCTCAGCTCTGAAATCAAGGATATCTACGAGAAAGTCATCGCCCTCTAGGTTGAGTTCCTCTGAAAGAATCGCCGCAGTTTTGAATGTGCACGACGTACCTTGGCATGGACCGGTCCCAATTCGTAGTCTTCGGCGAAGGTCATTCAGTGTTTGTGGGAACTCCTCCCTTATCGTGTATCTGATCTCTGCCTCTATCACAGGTTCACAAGTGCAGATTGTGGTTTTCCACTCAGGATGATCTTTGGTCAGTTCGAGTATCTTGGTTATCTCTGTTCCACGACGAGCTCGCATCCGTTCTAATACATGCATTTTGATGTCATATTCTTCGGACAACAACTCAATGTCCACATCATCTTCATTTCCTGGTAATGGTTTCTCGTGGGTTGTACAAACGGCATCATTTCCCAGTTTTCGACAGACAAGATCAGTGACCGCTTCAGCCATGTGTCTACACATTACAAGTTTACCACCAATGAAGCTGATTAGACCATTATCATGATTTGCTATACGATAACCACGAGTCACTTGGTCCTCAGGGACTTTCCAGTCTGGCACCAGGGGACGAATCCCAGCCATCGTTCTGATGATTCGTGCTTCACGTATTGATGGGATAACGGTTTCAATGCTGCTCAAGAGATATTCAATCTCATCATACGATGCCACTAGGGCATCAGGATCCTCCCATGTGTCCAAAGCCGTGGTGCCAAGGAGTGTCGTATTTTCATGAGGGAATAGATAGACCCATCGTCCATCGACAGTTTCCTTTGTAGTGATGCCTACATTCACGATTCTGCGGTCAAGGATGACATGAGCTCCCTTATTGAGTCGAAGATCGAGTGGCACCCCAGCGAGTCTGGCAATCTTGTGTGCCCATGGACCAGTTGCATTGACGACAATCTTGGTATTGACTCTCTCCGTTGCACCTGTGATCCGATTATAGTAGACGATACCCTTTATCTCATTTTCAAAGGTTTCAAACTTAACAAGCTCACAATATGTCTTGATTGAAGCTCCATGTCTTCTTGCATCAAGTGCTTGTAGAAGGCATAGGCGAAATGGATTGATGAAGAATTCTTCATAGTAAACACCTGCAATAACATTAGGATGAACCAAAGGCTCTATTTCTAACGTTGCCTCTGGTGTGAGAAACAACATTGCAGGAACATCACGTTCTTCCGCATACTCCGCATAGCTGTCGACATAATCCCCATCACCTGCAACAGTACTGAAATCCAGGATTGGAACAAGAATGGGGTTCTTCGACATGATATGACGAGCAATGTGATTGAAGTGCACAACCTCTGAAGAGCACATCTTCACTATCTCAGGTTCACCTCGGTACTTCAAACCAGAGGATATCATACCTGCACAGGTGCCTACTGAAGCTGATGCAATATCATCTCGGTCTAGTAGAAGAGTCTTAAGACCTCTCATTGCACAGTCTCGGGCTACAGCTGTTCCGGTGCTTCCACCACCAATCACTACAACATCAAACTCAGAGTCGCTCATGCATATCTAATCCTGAGAGTCTTTCTCTTGATTTCAACGATGGGTAGTGAACTTACACACAATACTAAGGTTTCGGATTGGACTCGAAACTGAAAGATAACCAAGATTACGTTAAAAGGAATTAATCTTGGGTTGGTTTGGTGAGGAAGTTCATGCCTTCTTACGAACTCGGTACCCTTGTAATTGGCAACCATGATGTGAAAAGGCTCACACAAGCCCTTGACATACCAGATCACCGTTTTGAAGATATAGTGACACTCGCAAAGAATGCATGGGAGTTGGTTGATACCATCAGCGAGTCAATAGAGTATCTTGCACAGAATGCAACTGGCTCGGAACTAGTTCTCGCACTTGTGTTCTTTGGTCGAATATGGGAGGATAATCAACAGGAGGATGAATAGTCCTACGAGATTGCCTCGAGAATATTCCCCATTTCAGCGTTCAAGATTTTATTGAAGATTGGATACTGCTTTTTGTACACCTCAACATTTTCTGGAATTGGTTCCCGTCGCTCTTCAACATGAAACATATTGTCAATTGCTTCTTTATACCCTCCATAAATACCAGTTCCAACAGTACCGAGGATTGCTGCACCTATTACAGTGGAGTCTCGAACCTTTGGCAGAATGACTGGTCTGTTAATGCAGTCTGCTTGAATCTGACGCCATAGTGGGGAATTCGCACCTCCGCCACCAATTCGGAGTTCTTTAAATTCAATATCAAGCATGCCTTCCATCATCTCAAGATAGAATGAGAGGACGTAACCGTTTGCCTCCAGAATTGCTCGTGCCACATGTGCTTTTGTGTGGCCAAACCCGAGTCGATAGAAAATCCCTAAGTTATATGCCATGAATGGGAACATCACGAGTCCCTCGCTACCAGCAGGAATAGAAGCTGCAGAAGACTCAATGATCTGATATGCGTCTTGTTCAGTTTGGGCAGCAAGTGCCATCTCGGGCTCACAATACTGGTCGCGATACCACTTGTATGTGAGGCCTGTTCCAGGAGTCACTCCTTCCAGAATCCACTTCCCAGGTATCGCGGAGGGATTACAGAACATAACAAATGATTCTTCCAGGAATTCATCAAGATGTGTAATCACAAATGTTCCAGTACCTGTAGTAGCCTCAACTAGACCTGATTCAACAATGCCCATTCCAAGAGCAGAACACTGTTGATCCCCACTTCCTAAAATCACAGGCGTACCTTTTCTCAGAGATGTGGTTTTCGCGGCATCTGAACTTATTTCACCTATTGCAGTGCCTGAGTTTTTAATATCTGCCAGTTTATCCATTGGTATGCCGGTGGATTCACATAACTCTTCAGACCATTGAAGTGTTTCATGGTCAATTGGACCATACCTTGCATCAGCAGGTGAAGTGACCAAGGCACCACAGAGTCTGTAATTTATGAATGCATCAAGCTGTGGCCATTTGTATGTCTTCATAAAGAAGTCAGGTCGATTCTCTATGAACCACATCATCTTATTGACACTTTTTCTCGGTCCAATTTCAGCAGCCATCTCCTTGCTCTTTGCACTTGATCTACTGTCTACCCAGGTCACAGTCGGAGCCATTGCATTGCCATCTTTGTCGATGGGAGTAATCGAATCTCGTGTCGTTGAAACCACTACACCAACGATGGCGTCGCTACCATGTTTGCAACCTGCAAGCGCTCTTTGCATTGTATTCGCAGAAGTTCGCCAGAATGTGTCTGCTACCTGCTCATGCACCTTGATATCCTTTGGTCTTTGGGGATACTCCTCGTAAGCTTTACTCACTTCGCGTCCTTCTTCATCTACAATGACAGATCGTGCTCCTGTGGTTCCAACGTCAAAGATTGCAAAGAGTCGGTCGCTCATTAATCTCACCAATAGTCAATGTTAGTACAAGGCAGCATATAGGTTGTCCTACCATGAGAGTTATTTGTCAAAAAACCATCCGGAAAGCAATGGCAGACTATCCGACTCATATTGAGATTGAACCACGAGTTCATCTAATCAGAGGAGCAAACGATGCTCGATTCCCAGAAGCAAATACACTCTTGATTGATGATGAGATACTCACTCTGGTAGATGCTGGGTCGAGTCCAGACCAAGTCTCTTCGACACTTAGAGATCTTGGTCATAAGCCAGAAGACCTTGATCGTATAGTGTTAACACACTATCACGCGGATCATAAGGGGTATGCCGCATACTTTCGACGAATATCCAATTGTGAAGTATTATGCCACCCTTTGGCCAAGAATGGAGTTGAAAGCTTCAAAGTCATGATGAAATTCATAGGTATTGATAACCCAGAGGCAAAAAGCCACTGGTTGAACTTGCTACAAGCTAGGCTGCCACATGTGCAAAATGACTACATAGTGGATGGAACCTTCCGTGATGACAAACCTATAGATTGTGGTGAAATCCAGCTCATCCCCCTTCATTCACCGGGTCACACTCACGACCACACCTGCTTTGGTATTAATGGACTCGAGAAGATCCTTTTGGTTGATATCGACCTCACAGAGTTTGGTCCATGGTATGGAAATGTCGTAAGTGATCTTGGAGATTTCAAGAAGGCGATACAACAAATAATAGATTTACAGCCCAAGATGGGCATCAGTAGTCACCTTCTAGATCCTGTGACAAAAGATCTTGAGGAGCAACTAAGGTGGTATCTGGCATTCTTCCAGAAGCGTGACAAAGAAATCCTTCAACATATTGCAGCGGGAAGTGATACTGTGAAAGAACTTGCCAAAATACCAATAATCTATCCTCGAATTCCTCACCCAGCCTATCTTGTTTTCGAAGAATTGATGCTCGACAAGCATATTGAGCTTCTATCTAAGAGTAATCTTGTTATTGTTGAGGACGGACACCTCCAGGTTCTAAGAGCATAGCTCAATCAGAATAACATCGATTCTATCTGTGTTTGAATTCAGGTCTGCGTTTCTCAAGAAATGCTGCTATGCCTTCTTCCTTGTCCTCTGTGTCAAAGGTCTTGCAAAATACCTCAAGCTCAAAAGAGAGATGTTCATCGAGCGAGAGCTGCCATGCCTTGTTTATTGATTGTTTTGCCAGCCCGAGGGCGACTCCAGGCATTTGGCTTAATTTCTTTCCGAGTTCTAATGCACCCTCCCTAAGTTCATCCACAGAGTTGAACACTTTATTCACAAGTCCAATTCTTAAGGCTTCATTAGCATCAATCCTGTCACCAGTAAGAATGAGTTCTTTCGCAATTCCAAGACCCACAAGCCTGGTTAGTCTTACCGTCCCCCCGTTTCCAGGCATGGTGCCAAGATTAATCTCTGGAAGACCAAATTGGGCATTGGATGATGCATAGCGGAAATCACATGCAAGTGCTAGCTCACAACCTCCGCCAAGCGCGTAGCCGTTAACAGCCGCTATGATTGGTTTGGTCATCGAAGTCATGCACGTGGTTATATTTCGACTTGGATCTACAACAGCTCTGATACTTCTCGAGTCGCGACCCACAAAATCTGTGATATCACTTCCAGAAATGAATGCTTTCTCACCTGCACCAGTTACGATCACCACTCGGACTGCTTGATCAGTTTCAGCTTGTCTAAACATGGTGAGTAGTGCTTCTTTTACTGAAAGATTGAAGGCATTATATTTCTCTGGACGGTTGATTGTTATAGTGGCTATTTTGTCCTTTACATCATATAGGACCAAATCCTCAACCATTGTCCTCTCACATCCACCATCATTGAAGCATTTTAGGAAGACTGTAACAATGTCCATACTCTTGCTGAAGTTTCTTTAACTCCTCGCGAACCATATCGAGTCCAAGTCGGTTAATGGTTTCAAAGGGTCCTTCCTTATAGTTGGAGCCCAATTTCATTGCTTTATCGATGTCCTCTTTTGTTGCAATCCCAGTTTCGAATTCAATCATTGCCTCCCTAAGATATGGCATTATGATTCTAGTGACCAGCCGATCAGGATCTGCACCTTTTGGCTCGTCAATTGACCGTTTCTGTCCATCTTCATATGCATAGAAACCCTTGCCTGTCTTTCTTCCGAGTCTTCCTTCCTTTACAAATTTCTTGAGTATTTCAGGGACTTTATAACATTCTCCCAATTCTTTCTCAAGAGTGCTTCCGGTACCAAGTGATACATCCAAGCCAACAAAGTCAGCTAGTTCCAATGATCCCATCGGTACACCGAACTTCTCTTTCATTGCTGTGTCGATCTCTTCAGCACTTGCTAAACCTTGTTCATAGATTTGGTATATTGCCCGTCCAATCTGCGCTCGGAGTCTGTTGACAATAAATCCTGGGCTATCGATTGCTTTCACTGTAATCTTTCTCTGTTTTTCGCCTACTTCCATGGCTGTCTGTATGGTTTCGTCATTCGTTTCTTTTCCGACGATTATCTCTAGAAGCTTCATTGCAGGCACAGGAGAGAAGTAGTGCATCCCAATCACCTTGTCAGGTCGATTGGTAACCTTTCCAAGCTCAGTGATACTTAGTGAGGATGTGTTTGAAGCCAGGATTGTGTGTGGTTTTGCAGCACCGTCCATTTCTTTGAACAATTTCTTCTTGACATCCATGTTCTCAAATACAGCCTCTATGACTAAATCCACATCGCTGACAGCCTCAGTCAGATTTGTAGTTGTAACCAACTGACCGACAATCTTCTCTCCTTCCTCAGGGGATAGTTTACTCCGTTTGACTCCAGCCTCAACATAACCCTTGAGTCGCGCTAGACCACGATTTATGGCATCATCATCTAGATCAGTCATTATCACGTCATATCCTGATGCTCGTGAAATATATGAGATTCCAGCGCCCATAAGACCAGCACCAATGACAGCAATCTTGTTGACCTCCATTTCCATCACTCCTTTTTCCGGAAAGCTATTCTCTCGTATGGCTTTCCCCAACGCTCATCATACATTATCCCTTCAAGAGGAGGTCGACTTGGTCCTAGATGCCGTTTAGAAATAGGGATACCAACACAAAATGCTGTCAATGGGGTCCAAATTGGAGGAATCCCTAGTATATCACGAAAGAGCTGGGTATGGCGAGAGTCTGAGCAGATTAATGCCTCATAACCACAACCATAACCCATTGCACTAGCAACCATCCACATGTTCTGCACAGCCATTCCTGCCACGACCGATCCAAAGAGCTCATTGGGATACAGCTTTGTTGCATCGTGCCATGCGGGAGATGCACACACAATAATCACTGTGTCACTCCTCTCAGGGTACCTGAATAGTTCTCCCTCTCTAAGTCGAGAGAATACCGCTGCCCGAAACTCATCCTCTATGTACCAATTTCTACCACTAGTGAGCTCGAAGGGGGCAGATCCGAATACTGTGCGTGCGTTTTCTTGTGCGATGTCAGCTAGGAATTCCTTTGTATCTTGGTCATCTCGTATCACAATAAGTCGAATCATTAGCATATTTTCCGGGCTTGGAGCATAGCGTGCAGCCTCCAGAATCAACTCGATATGCTCATCAGGTATCTTTCCTCCTGTAAACTCACGGATAGATCGTCTTGAACGGACATGATTCATAACCTGTAAACCAGAGGCGATTTTTGTATCCTCAATCTCCTCACCAATCACATCCAGACGTCCTTTGGCATCTGTCGTCATGCTATCACCTCGAGAAAAGTGGAGTGTCCGGTTGTGCTAAACACAATGTAGTTCTACTTATGTTTGAAAGTGGCTTTGCGTTTCTCGAGAAATGCTGCAACTCCTTC
>JAEORX010000252.1 GCA_016840685.1 Candidatus Thorarchaeota archaeon | reverse complement strand
GCAATTCTACGGTTTAAAAAGAGACACAGAATTGGATTCTAAAAAAGAGAGAATTGGGAAGTCCCGATATTGAAACTTCCCAAAATAATTCACTTCTTCTTCGCTGTCTTCTTCTTGGGTTTTGTTGCAGGCGCTGAACCGCCAGAACGGCGGCGTGCTAGAAGTCCGACAATCACAAGTATGCCAACCACTGCCACACCAATGATTATCAGCATCGTTGGATCAAACGAGAATCCACTTGGTGTTGTGTTGATAAAGGCAATCTCGTTCTGCCATAGTTCAATCCTGTCCTCATAGGTTGAGTCATCATCATCATTGACAAAGTTATCAATCAAGAATGGATTGAACAGAGTCTGCCTGTCATTGCTTGCAACAATGGCTGCATTGCCTTCCTGAGCTGTGGGAGAGATTCCAGCAAGTGCAATGTAACCCGTATCGACAGTTACAGCATCCCCATCATCACCAATGCCTGTCCCAGATGTGTAATTGCTTCCACTATGGTCATTCGGCTCGGTAAATACAGGATGAGATGTTTCCCAGATATAAATCGTAGGAGCTCCGGAGATTGTTGAAGAGTATGTGACACCAAGTTTTGACCATAAAGGATGAGATGGGTGTGCGTCCATATCATAGTATGACATGAGCAATTTGCCCCCATCATCAACATAGGCGTAAATATCATCTAACTCCAGCCCTGTCAATGGATAGTTGACTTCATTCAGAATGAAGAGATCCCAGGATTTTGAATCGAGGAAATCATCCATATATTCGCTTGTAATGAACAGCTGGAATGGAATTCCAAGATCATTCAACGCAAGACAGACAGGGTCTCTGTAGCTCATTGAATAGAAATAATCTGAGAATACAAGAGTTACTGCCTTAACTGCAGTGAGCCAATTCAGAGCATTCAAGGCAAACCGAGCATTGTTTTCATCGTTTAATTGCCCATTCGCAAAGATGTTCATATCAGAAGAAAGGATTGCTCTTCCTTCGCCAAATTCATCAGCAGCAACTACTGGAGCTGTGCCATTATACCATATTGCAGTCGCATCTCCAATCACATTCAGATAGTTACGAGCACCAATACGCAGTCCAGTGCAACCCTCAAGAGTGACATGAGTCCCTGGAGTCATGGTTGCATAATCCTCAACATTAGATGTCCCAAGACTCATGTTGAAGTTTTGTAACATTAAATTAATAGCAAGGTCACCGCGATTGGGACCAGTTAGTCCTGTCCTGTCACCCAAGACAAGAAGAGTGCCTCCTCCACTGACCCAGTTCTCAACGGCAGTAATGTCTGCTGCAGTGTAGTTTAGATCTGGCCAGCTGAGTATCAATACATCATAGGGAGCTAATCGGTCTGCTGTGAAATTACCAGAAGCAGAGGGATAGAATTTATCAAATGTGTAGGTGTGATTGACTGCAAGTGTCCGAAGATGACCAAATCTCTCAACCGAATGAACAATAGTGACAAACTCACTATCCCAGTCGTCAACTGCTAACCGGGGTTGGTGAGCAAGATCGTATGCTATACGACCCTTTGGTCTAGGAGTCAACCATTCGACAGAATCAATGATGATGCTCTCAAAATCTGTTGGAATCGAGGAACCATCTCCTGGGAGATGGACGACCCGACCTCCTTGATATCTGCTGTCCATGGCAAACGCAGAGATATATGGCTCATATGTAACGTTTCTAAGTAGTGGCGTGATATAACTCCAGACTGGTGAACCATCAAGGATACCATCAGCAATTGTGACCCAATCGGAAGCCCTCTCTGATACAGTATCATTGATGTGATAATCTTTCATTGTAGGATGACGAGCTACCACCCTCTGTACATCAAACGACAGATTCCCCCACATAATCATGTACCCGTCAACGCCCAAATCAGGCCAAATAATCGATTGATAGGCAAGGTAACTGAATGCAAAGTTAAAGGAGAGAAGTCCTCCTCCACCTAGCCAGTATTCATACACCAAATCAGCTATATTCTCTCTAGGTAGATTGTTGACTAGAACAAATACATCGTAATAAACAGTCATTAATTCATGGTCAAGAATATCCTGAGTAGTGAGTAAAGTTACCTCATAGCCTGCTCCTTCAAGAGTAGTTTTGAGTTCATCAACATTGTTCGTCAATCCAAATTGTGTTGATGCGCCAATAGGTGTTGTTGTGTTGTCCTCATCATAGATGGCCACTCTTACACTATGTTCACCACCCTGTGAGGGGATTGCAAAATCAATTGGTAACGCATCTGCATTCACTGAGATGAGAACAGATGGAACCATTAGTAAGCTTACTAGAATTATTGTTGTGATAAGTATCGGCGTGACTCGTGTCAGGACCTCCACCTCATATGTCGAAAATGTTATTGTTTATTTAAACACACTAGAAAAACCAACCAAGGTTTTATCCAACCACATTCGGAAGAAAAAAGAGATGTTCTTTCACATTCTCTCCTAGAAAGGTGTACTAATGAATGACTATGGAGCAGATACTTATCATCCTAGCAATTGAACTATGCATTGTAGTTTTTGTAATCTGGATATCTTGGTCAGGAGTAATTGGTGCACCGTGGTTGCCCACACCCAAGAATAAAGTCCGAGCCATGCTTCAAATCGCAGCTGTGAATCAG
>JAEORX010000251.1 GCA_016840685.1 Candidatus Thorarchaeota archaeon | reverse complement strand
ACTTCCCTGTGTGAGTGACAAACTGTCGATGCTTAGCTACTTCTCTTGTATCATCCCACAAAGCACTGATTCGTTCCACTCGCTGAGGGTCTCCAGGAATCAATACAGATTTGGCGACATCTCCCACTTTCACTTCAAGGTGGTACTGTTCCCTGTCTTCAGTAGTTGGTCGAGTTGCAGAGATCTTCTTGCCAGTCATGCGAAACCACCTGTCATAATCATCAACACGGTGATTTGTTACTTTCGACTCACTCGCTAAGCATATAGGGGAAGGCACCACTTATGAAATCCCTCTGAGGTCAATTGAAATGACAAAACTTGACGATTTTCCCCATTTGAATCTAGGAAAGCGGACTCGTCTTCATCGGATGATGTATGAATTTGGACCTGGAAACGGGACACTATTGATATTACCAATAGACCAGGGCTTGGAGCATGGTCCAGTTGACTTCTTCACGGAGCATGACTGCCTAAATCCCGAGTATCAATTCAGACTCGCGGTGGAGGGTGGATACTCAGCAATCGCATTGCACTTGGGTCTTGCAGAGAAATATGGCCCAAAGTTTGCAGGCAAGATACCCATTGTATTGAAGATCAATGGGAAGACCAGAATTCCTCCAGCCAGTGAACCCGTTTCTCCAATGACCGGCTCGGTTGAAGATGCGGTTCGGATAGGGGCTGATGCAGTCGGATACACGCTCTATGTCGGGAGTCCAAATCAACACTTAGACTTCATGCAGTTCAGGAAGGTAAAGGAGGATGCAGAGCATTATGGTATGCCAATCATTGTTTGGGCATATCCAAGAGGGTCCTCTGTAGATGGAAAGGGTGGTCGTGACTCTCTATATGTAATTGATTATGCCGCAAGAGTATCTAATGAGCTTGGAGCTGATGTGGTCAAGCTGAATGTTCCTGTCACAAGTGCAAAGAGTCGGTCCATGCAACCACCACCCTATGACACGCTCAATCTGAGCACCGAGGAGATGGTGGCAAAGGTGGTTAGGTCTGCTGGCAAGACCTTAGTCATCTTCTCTGGCGGGGGTATGGTCACAGACGAAGAGGTCATTGAACGTGCGAGAATATGTATGGAGCAAGGTGCAACCGGTCTCATATTTGGCCGCAACCTATGGCAAAGAAACTGGGATGATGCACTCGAAATGACCAAGACCCTAAAAGATATCTTGTTGAAAAAATGACCACCAAGTGCCCCTAATCTCGTATGTATATCTACAGATGAGAACTATTATATGGATAAAGAATAGTCGTAGGGGCTAGCGAGCACCAGTTCTGGGCTCGACACATGGAGCGAGATACTGATGGTTGAAACTACCATTAGCGTAATCAAAGCAGATATTGGGTCACTGGCTGGCCATGTTGTAGTCCCTGACTTCTTGTTCGAGTCAGCGCGAAAGTCATTGAAGGAGGGTGTCGAGAGGAAGATCATCAACGACTTCTATGTTTCGAATGCTGGAGATGACCTTGAACTCATCATGACTCATAATAAGGGGGAAGGCAATGAAGAGGTGCACAAACTTGCTTGGGATACTTTCATCAAGGGCACAAAACTGGCACGAGAGAAGAAGATTTATGCTGCAGGTCAGGACATGCTTGCTGACACCTTTAGTGGAAATGTAAAGGGACTAGGTCCCGGCTCTGCAGAGATGACTATTGAGGAACGTCGGTCTGAGCCATTTGCAATCTTTATGGCTGATAAGACTGAACCCGGCGCCTATAATTTACCACTCTTCAAGATTTTTGCTGACCCATTCAACACAGCGGGACTCGTGATAGATCCTAATCTTCATGATGGCTTCAGATTCGTCATTCAAGACATCATGAAAGACATACCCTGTTACATTGAGATGAAGGCTCCTGAGGAGATGTATGACATCCTTGCACTCCTTGGAAGTACTGGAAGATATACCATCAAGAAGATATTTCGATATGATGGCATGCCTGCAGCATCTGTGAGTACAGACAAGCTCCATGCAGTGGCTGGCAAGTACGTTGGTAAGGATGACCCTGTAGCAATCGTCCGTGCCCATTCCGGCCTGCCCGCCATGGGCGAGGTGCTTGAAGCCTTCACTCTACCACACTTAGTATCTGGTTGGATGAGGGGGTCTCATACTGGTCCCCTCCTGCCTGTTTCCCTCAAGGACTCCCGTTGTACACGATTTGACGGTCCACCAAGGGTCATTGCACTCGGTTTTCAGATTTCAAATGGAATGCTCGTAGGACCGGTAGACCTGTTCGACGATGTTGCTTTTGATATAAGCCGCCAGCGTGGAATGGAGATGGCTGACTATCTACGGAGACATGGTCCATTCCAACCTCACAGACTCAGTGACGATCAGATGGAATACACCACCTTGCCAAAAGTCCTCAGTCGTTGTGAAAACAGGTTTGTGACTGAAGAGATTATACCAACTGGTAAAGAAAAAGACACCTCTGATTCAGCGGAGTAGAAGAGGGATATCAAATCCCTCCCCTCTTAAAAAAGCCATAGAAACCAGTCTATCCAGTTCTCTTCACAATGTGATAGCCAAACTTAGTCTTCACAGGCTCTGACTCAGCAGAATAGAATAGAGTAAGACCACTAGGTTCTCTCTTCCTTTGCTGATCCTGCCGGCTTTGGTCTATCCAATTCGCTGAATT
>JAEORX010000080.1 GCA_016840685.1 Candidatus Thorarchaeota archaeon | reverse complement strand
CCCGTCTTGGGATTGAAGTTGACACTCATTGTCACCCTCTTCGTAGAACATGATGACCGAGAGAAGAATATGCTATACCATTCGGTAAGTATGGACTCGGATTTCCTTTGTCACACATGCATCTTAAGAAAGAATGTTGGAATTGAATAAATGATTGAGGAGTGAACAGCCTAAAATCAGTTCTGACTCCCTGTAACCTTGGGAGAGAATTGAGAAGATAGTAATTCATACTAGAATTGCAAACTTCTTGGATTTCGTGAGGGATTAGCTAAAAGCTTGCGGTAACAAATAAGCCCGTAAAGCATGGAAATCCCGGAATCGGAGCTACGAAGTCCTCAGCGTATGTACCACTGAAGTAGTTGGTCGGGAGTCAAGAGCCCTCTGAACCTTCTTCATCCTCTTGATTATGTTTATCTCATTTCCGAACAAAGTCTGAATAAGGTAAGTGGATGAAAAGGAGTCCAACTTCCATGGACAAGTCCAGAAGGAGAACTGTACTCGTACTCTACGTCATTCTGTTCATTCTATCGGTCGTATGGGTTTCTGTGATACAGATTGGTCTGAATCAGTCAACAGCATATGCTCTCGACATCGAGTACGAAATACACACAGTGGATGCAAGCGGATTAGTTATGGACCATAGTTATGAAACAATCAGAGTGCAGTTGTCTGTAATGACTAGTAGCTATCAATCAACATTAGGCGGCATCCGAGTCGGTTCATTTCCCTTTTGGGTGGACACATCCGACTGGACTGCTGGAGATGCAGTGATTATCAATGGCAACTTGTATTCAATTCTTAGGCAATCCGGGGCATGGCAACTCCATCGCAGTCTCGGGGATTATCAGTCTGAGAACCTGTACTACCACGGAGTACTGGGAATATTCACTGGAAGCTACACTGATCGGATGTCACTAAGTTCGTTTGGATTCAGTGGATATACCATAGATATTGAGATTCAACAGAGTAACATTGATGGATTTGTTACGAGAGTGACGGGAAGCAATGTTGTGGTTGAAATCGTTCTTCTCACCTTCATATTCACCGAGATATTGATTATACAGGGTTTGTGGAAGCGGAGAAGGTCGTCAACTTCTCCGGTTTCTGAATCTGGCAAGTAGAGGACTAAACTTCTAGAACAGTGCCAAGAGCCACACATGTAATTGAGCAATGATTGGGAGAAACAAAGTTGCAGTGAGTGAAATAACGACAAGCAAGGTATTGATGGAGGGTCCAGCAGTGTCCTTGAACGGATCACCCACCATGTCACCTGTGACAGAGATGTCATGCACTCGGTGCCAGTCTTCTGTTCCCTCCTCATACTTGGTGTACTCTGGGGACTCGATGATCTTCTTTGTGTTGTCCCAGGCTCCGCCAGCATTGTCCATTAAAAGTGCCAATATCAGACCAGACAGCACAGCCCCACCAAGATAGCCAGCCAATGCCTCAAGTCCGAGGATTATCCCTGTGACAATGGTGACTGTAATTGCTATCAGAGTCCCAGGCATCAGCTCTCGAATTGCCCCTGAAGTCGCAATAGCAATACACCTGTCATAATCAGGTTTCGTTGTTCCATCAAGAATGCCAGGGTGCTCGTCAAACTGCCTGCGAATCTCTGTAATCATTCGTTCCGAGTTACGTTCCACACCGAGAATGAGAATAGCTGAGAAAGCCACAGGTACAAGAGCCCCTATGATTGCTCCTGCTAGGACTGAGGGGTCAGCAATGTTCACGACTATTAGTCCATCTATTCCAGGAATGTTCAGAGTGTCAGTTGACTCGATGAAGGCTGCAAAGAGTGCTAGAACCGAGATTGCAGAGGCACCAATGGCAAAACCCTTAGTGATTGCCTTTGCCGTGTTCCCACTGGCATCAAGTTTGTCTACTGCTACAATGGCCTCTTTAGGCGCTTGGGCTTGCTCGATGACTCCTCGGGCATTGTCCACTATTGGACCATAAGCATCAGAGCTCATTACCATACCATTTGTGGCAAGTAAGCCTACTGCCGCAATTGCCACACAATAGATACCTCCCTCCCACTCCCCAAACCCTAGGAGGGCTCCAAGAGTGTAGGAAACAACCATAGCTATAACTATCCCAATCACAGAGGGTAGAACACTAAGTAAGCCATAGGAATACCCAGACAGAATGAGATTGGCAGCACTCTTGTCTGCGGCTTCGACCATTTTTGGTACTGGTTTGAAACCTGCCACTCCTCTATCACTTGTGAACACATCACTGGTGAATCCAATGGAAACACCCGCGATGAGGCCAATTATGGCAACGACTGCAATCACTAGGCTGAGATTGAGAAGCATAACCGTCAGGACAGTGAACGCCGCAAACAACACGGTTGTGATGTAGGTCCCCCGGTTTAGAATTGGTCCTGGATCTTGGTCTTGTTTTGGTCTTACAAGAAAGACTCCGAAGACCGAAGCAATTGTCCCAAGCGCAGAGATAACAAGTGGAAGGAGCCCAAATGGAACAGGAGGGGAGAAGTGCAGGTCGATTCCAGCACCAAGAATCGCTGCAGCGAGAATGGCTGCCACATTGCTGTCATAGATATCTGCACCAGTCCCAGCAACATCACCGACATTGTCACCAACTGCATCAGCGATTGCAGCAGGATTCCGAGGATCATCTTCCGGAATGTGCTGCTCAATCTTCCCAACGAGGTCTGCGGACAAGTCAGCAGTCTTTGTATAAATACCCCCGCCAGCCTTGGCAAACAGAGCAACAGTACTGGCACCAAAGGAGAAGCCCGTTATAATCTCCCAGAGCTCCGGTCCTCGTGGGACCACTATGAAGAATTCATCAGGGATGGCAAAGTTCCATAACCAATAGAGTGACGAGAGACCCACAAGGGCGATTCCTGCCATCATCAAGCCCATGACCGACCCTGCACGAAATGCCACTTTGAACGCAGGACTCAGCCCTCCAGTTGCTGCTGCGGCTGCAGTACGACGGTTTGCTTTGGTTGCCACTGCTATCCCGATGTAGCCAGCTGTCATGCTTGCGAGAGACCCCAAGATGTAGGAGATTGCGATTGGTATGCCAAACTCTCTAAATATAATGGCAAACAGAATGGCGAGAATGATTGTGAATATAGCAAGGATGCGATATTGAACCTTGATGAAAGAGTAGGCACCTTCCTCGACTAAGGCACTCACTTCCTTCATTCTATCATTACCCTGATCGAGCCTCATTACATCCCAGTATATGTATAGGGCAATGAAGATGGAAATGAGGCCAGAGAGAAGTCCAACTGATAGAAATAGAACTGTAGACATTGTAGCTTCTACTCTGGTCTTGAGAACCATATTATAGAGGTTACTATACATCTGTTTGTAAAAGAGGTGTCTAGTTCATTATTCAATTGATGATACAAAGAGAATAGGGTGGCAAACACACAGGGTATCGTGGTAGGAGGGGGGAGTTTTCGTATGAGGACATTGTTACGAAAAACGAGTCTGTGTGTTCGCCAGTGTTTATTCAGTCGTCAAGAATGACATGCCCATGAATTGTATTCATCTCGTTGAAACGTTCGTAAACCTCTGATGATGCCCTCTCAAGATCGTCAATCCTGAACGAGTCACCAACTCCCTCTAGGAGCATTCTCCTGAGTCTCGATTTCAGATAGTCATCAAGTTCCTCTACTGTCCTGAATGTTACTTTCAGACTCACTTTATTCTCACTGTAGTGATACACCTCTACTCGTGCGTTTCTGTGTGGTTGTTGCTTTCTGAGCTCTTCCACAGTGGATAGAGCGTTCCTTATCTCCTCCCAGACAATCAGGCGTTGGTTGAGAAAAAACAGGCCTTCGGTGTCAGGCGGTGTTGGCGTGGCGCTTTCCCTACACATTTTCCTATGATGGAATCCACATAGAACGAAATAATGGTGCATCTCGGTCTATCCGAGATACCTAGAGGCGTCCTTACTGCTAAGGAAAAACAAAAGACTCATCAATTTCAATAACTATAGTAGATGGAGGATTGCTCTGGTTTGCGTCGGATGCTTGCCATTGTGATTGCTGCGATGGTAGGGATATCCATAGTTACAGTCGTGTTTATTGCACAAGAGATTGAACCACCTTTTTCTCTAGGTGCTGATGCATTTTCATGGTGCGTTGAGGTAGGAGATGAATACACATTTTCAGTCAATGTGACAGGTGGGTCTACTAATTGGATGGCGAATCCTGAATCAATAAGCTTCGACTGGTACTCAGATAATATCACTATAAAGATACTCGAGCTTCCCTCGATACCTACTATTGTTGATAATAATTCATTCTTAACCAGTATTGTTTCATCGTGTAAGGTGTTGTGCATTTCTACAACGATTCCAGATAACTATTCGACGCTCCTAACAACTCTCCTCTCCTATTTCATTCTCCCTGTCGTGGATTGGGAGCTTATTGTTGAGATGATCGGCGATGAGTTGCCAGTTGGCGGGGCTTGCCCTATGAATAATGAATGGTCATTTGATGTTGATTATTATGCCGGGTTCATTGATAACACTCTATTCTCTCTCACTAAGATTCGGTTCATCAACCTCTTTCCAAATACAGGGTCAAAATCATGGTGGGGACTTGTAAACATGACAACGGGGTTTGTCCAAGAAGCGATCTATAGGGAGAGTTACCCCTTTTGTACAGGTTCTTCTGAACTTTCACTTAGAGCCACTCTCATGGACTGAGGAACCCTGAGTACTACTTCAATCGGACTTCTTTCGGTTTAGCATATAGCTCAGACTGAAGATGAATATGAGGAACATTTGCATAATTAGGAAGACGATCGCAGTCATTTGAGGGAGAAATCCTGCTGCACTGCTTAGTATATCGCTAATCATTAGTCCCACAACAACAGGAAAGGCTGTGATCAGGAGGATGTCCTTTCTCTCAACCGGTTCCATGTATCCCCATACCAATAGGACTGTCCAGCCAAGCATCATGACCCCACTCATGTATGAGGCGTAGAGATAGTCGGGATCTGGAGTGAAAACACCGAGTCCTGCTGTCAGAGCGAGAACGTCTGGGAAGAACATCTGGATAGCTACAAGTGCATCCAGGATGGCACCAATCACATAGCTGATCTTTAACAATAGAATAGGATTCTTCATTCAGTATCCTCCTAATGGGCAACACATTTGGTCACTTTTGTTCCTCATTAACGACCTCAGTTCCAATTAATTCTACCGAGATACGTCTTAAGACCTATGGGCACTTTGGTCTGAGTCCTGAGTTTGGATGCGGCATTCAAGACTACATCCTCATCAACACCCAACATAACAAGGTTTGGACACAGAAATAGGGGTGATACATCAACTGATTCTAACTGGTTCTTTTCGAGTGTCAGATTTCTGAGCCTCTTGCATTTGCTCAGAATTGAGAGGTCTATACTCTCAAGTTGGTTCCCATAGAGATGGATTGCCTTCAGATCCTTGGAATGAACTAATGGTTTGAGGTCAATAGTTCTGATTCTGTTGAAGGACAGGTCAAGATGCAACAGACTCTTACAGCCTTCAAGGGGAGTGAGATCAATCTGGTCTATTTCATTGCCACCTAATGAAAGCTCGAGGAGCATCCCACATTCGCGGAGGGGTGAGAGGTCGATGCTTTGAATCTCATTTCCTGAGAGTGTGAGTACCTCGATATTTGTGAATTGTTTGATAGCCTCTAGGTCAGTAGTGCCAATCCGCCGATCACTAAGATCTATAATTGAAGCACTCGGAGGAAAACTCTCTACAACTTTGCCGCCCTTCTTAGTTTCGCTCCATATTGTAATCTCATCCATTTTTGATTCATCCAAAGATACTAGGTACATTCCTCACTTATAATCTGGTAGTGGTCAGTAGCTCGTCTTCATATTCCTTAGGCATACACTAAAGGGCTACTATTGTATGGATATACCTACATTGGAGTTGGTCAAGTGAGTCTGAGAGGCCCACTGCGTGATAGGAAGAACTACATCAAGACAATCTTGGAACCTCTAAATGTGCGAGTCCAGAGTATGACGAATAGGACTGCTGGCGATGCAATAGCATACTATGAGATGATTTGGGACACACCAACAGCTGAGCCGCTCACAGGAGAGATTGAGGTAGCACTCATGTCGCGGTTTGACGATTTATTGTTCAGGATAGTATCGGAGAGTCTAGTTAGTGAACGGGTCGTACGGAGGGTGACTAGTCGTAGCACGAGAGTCTTCTTCAGACACATAGCGAGTCTTGAGGTTTCACTTGACACATCTGCAGTATGATTTTTTTTTGTCCGTACCTTTATTTTGTTTCAAACAAAACTCCATCCAGCACACAAATAGTGGTGGAAGTAGCTTAACATGAGTCAGGACAGAAGAGCGGGTTTACGTGGACCCTTGGCGCTTGCATTTGGAGGCACATTTGTTGTTTTTCCGATGCTATTCTTTTCCGTGCAGCTATATGATGGAAGACTTTCATTCCCCTATCAGGAAGCTGCAACAGGTGTGATGCTATTCGTATGTCTGTTTGTCTTTCTTGGCTTATGGATAGCTGGCATGGGCTTACAGATGATTCTTGAAGATAGTAAGTAGGCTCTCAAATTCAGGATAGTTTCCTGATTGCTAGCAGGTCTTCGATGAACAGTAGACTAAAGATTAGATCAACACTCGCAAAAAGAAGAACCCATATTGATGCGGTACCTAACCTAAACCAAATCACTGCAACAAGGAAGACCCAGCTCTTCTCAAAGCACGCGATCTGGATGAGTCCATGGTTCTCTCTCATATCTTTACTGACAAAGTAGAATCCGAGTCCAAATGCAAAGACCAGTCCCATGAACGAATCGAACCATAACAGGGTATTAGGAATCGTAAGACCAAACATCAAGAAGTAATTCAAGTCAATCCTTGAGAGCGTCAGAAAAACAATTGCGAAGGTCAAGTTCCAAAAGGTTGCAGCAATAAACAGTCTTTGATGATATTGTTGTCGGTCCAATTGAATCCACCAAGCCAATCTCGAGCTATCTCAGATATAAGTCATTGAGTTGTAATTGTTGCACATCAAAGAAGATGCAGGAGGGACTATGACCCATCCTGCATTTGCCCTTTCAACGAGTCTTCACAATATAGACGACAACTACGATAGCTAGGATCGAAACTCCAATGACCACTCCAAGGAGGACAGGGTCGATTGTCATTGAGGGGTATCCGAGAGAGATCACAAACTTAGTGAATCCGGAGTAGTTGTTCCCAATGAGGATGTTTAGTCCATCATTGGTAAGGTCCTCAGAGAGCTCTATGGTTGCTTGAATTGGCAGCGACTGTCCACCACCCACTGCAATCGTGGTGTCCAGGACATCCATTGAGGTGTTTAGAATGTAGACATTCTCTTTGGTGCCAAGCCGGGGACTCAGGCATTCAGTTCGAGCAGAGAGTGAGATGCTGGACCCAGCAGTTATTCCTCCAGAGATGGCAGTGACTGAAACATCCAGTCTGGGGGTCATCTCAAGGAGGTACATGAAGGTTGGTAGCATCTCGTTCCAGAGCGTACCAATCTTGTCCTCCACCGGGTTGAAGTAGCCATAGATGCCCTCCCACTCACGGATGATGTGCGTGTCATTGTTCAGGATGATCACATGAGCCTCTTCAGTGTCTACAGATCCATTATGGTATACCTCGAGCGTGATGGGTACGGTGGTACCACGCTGATAGTACATCCATTCTGCCCAACCACCACTCAGCCCAGCCTCTTGTGACATCTTTGAGGGCAAGTATCCAAGATACTCATTGAAGGATTCTGGGAGAATATCAGCGAGGTCAAGAGTCATCTGATAGTAGAGTTGATTCTCTGGCCAGTATTCATCTTCATCAGTTGGGAAGTAGGTCGCATTGATTCCTGAGTGTAGTGAGTATGCCATAGAAAACCTATTTTTCAATGCGAAGTCTCGAAATGCCTTGGTCTCTGGCTCGGAAAATGGCTCAGATCCACAGTAGACCTGAGTGGCGGGGTCGAGTAGATCACCTCCACCAACACTCCAAAATATGGGATAATTACGATTGAGGTCGACAAGTCCAACCTCATCCTCATTGAACAATGTATCATTATCATTGTCAATCCCCTCCCAGTACTCCCAGTCATAGTCATAGAATGGGGGATTGTCAGAGGAATTGTCCTTCAAGTACACATAGTAGTTAGAGATCCAGCCATCTCCATCTACATCCTCAACATCGTCCTCAGAGCAGTTGCCATCACCATCGTTGTCGAAGGGATGGAGGTTCTTTCTCAACCAGTGATTTCCCTGATTGACCACAACCTCTAGCGCATCAGGATTGAGGGTAGGTATGATGTATATCTCCTGTGTGTCAACATACTCAGTAATGGTGTCATCGATGCCATAGTTATTCAACAGATGCAGCATGAATCTCAATGCGAGCTCCACTGTGATCTGTTCCCGCCCATGGTGATGAGCGACAACAAGTGTCTTTGCCTTCTGAGTGACCCTCAGTTCGTTTGTGATACGAACGCATGTCAGGTTTCGACCCTGATAACTCTGACCAATGGTCTCTAAGTCAACAAGATCTGGTACAAGAGCGTGTATATTCTCAAGCTCCTCATCAACCTCAACAGGGTCATGAAACTGACCATCATAAAGCAGCGCAATAGCTTCCCAGTTTCGATCTACAGAGGATCCTACCACTTTCTCTATTACAGGTACTAACCCTTCTTGCTCTGTCGCCAGGACTTGTACAGGAATTATGGTCAATGTTAGGACTAGTGAGAGAAGAAGAATCCTCAATCTCATATGTGTGATCGCAGTTCACCTCAGTGCTTCTCAGCCTTTAGAGTTCCCATATGCTTGCGGACAACAAGATACACTGGGACCAATTTGCAGACTGTCACACTATCCCCAGTCCCTATAATAGCAGTTTAGTTTCGCGTAATATCCTGCGGGTTTCAATAGACACTCATAATCTTGAACAATGTACATAAGAGGGAAGAAATGAATCCTCCAGAGGCGAGGTTCATGAAGAAAGTCATCGTCGTCTATGAGAGTGTCTATGGAAACACCAAGAAGATTGCAGATGCGATCTGCGAAGGTATCAACAAAGTGGAGGGTGTTGAATGTATTGTCAAAAAGACCGGAGAGATTCATACTGACGACCTCTGTGATTATGACGCTGTTATTCTTGGGTGTCCAAATCATAACCAAGGACCAGCACTCAATCTGGTCAAGTTCATAGACAGAGCATCAATTGTCCACCTGAAAGGTAAGATTGGAGCTACTTTTGATACATACACGGGCGGAAACAAGAATGTTGCTGTTGTCAAACTGGAATCCAAGATTCGTGAAAAGCTTCCAGGAATCGAGTTGATTGATAGCCTATCCGCCAAGGTTACTGGACGTAAAGGGCCCCTAGTAGATGATGAGGAATCAAGAGCGCTAGACTTTGGTAGCCAGTTTGCACAGAGGTTGGTCGAATAACATCAAACCTCGATATGACAACAATTCATAAGCATCGGGGTGTAATGGAGTCTGATTTCGCATAGGTTAGGAGGTAGACCTTATGCAATTCAAGAAAGTGCTGCTTGCAGTAATAATTGGTATAATCTTGTTCATCACTGACATGTTATATGGATGGATATCAGTTTCACTTGGTGGAGTTTGGACACTCTTTATCATAATCCTCATAATAGGTATTCTAGCAGGTGACATCTCAGGAGGGTTCATTGCAGGGTTACTAACTGAATTGATAGGTGTCGGACTATTAGCTATAAGTCCGGAGATCTTTTTCCCAGAAGTTACTATCACAGCAACGGACATCTTTTCCCGCATGTGGCTCGTCATGTCACTGTCAATCTCATATAGTATGAGATTTCCAGATGCGCCAATTCCATGGATTGAAGGCATAGTCATCATAGCATTATTGGTCGTGCTTGCCCCCTTTGTATACGCTATGGCCCTGTTTTTCGGTCTCCTTGGTGGCCTAATTGGTAGGTTCATCCATCCGAGGATATTCAAGCCGAAAGCAGCTCCAGTTGGGGCTCCTTCTCAGGCACTGGCACCATCAGCACCACAAATCCCAAAGGAGCAAGAAGAAGACACATATGTCCCTGAAGCTCAACCAGCTCCAGAGGAAGAATCAGAGGAGGACTTCGACTCTCCAGATTTTGAGTCATCAGAGTGACAAAACTAGCAGAACGCATCAGTAAAAGAGACAATAGTTACAGTTATAACATAATATGTTCTATTAGTATGATAGAGCTGCCACCAGTTCTGACAACACCAGATATCAGTGCATGAGCAGATGTCGACTGAAGAATCTGGAAAACCTCCTAGAGATAGAACAATGAAGACTGAGGCTATATCCGTGTCTGGAACAGAAACAAAAACAGCTTGTGGTAAATGTAGCTGTATTATTCTGTACACTTCTGAGTTCTGTGTTTTCTGTGAAGCCGCAGAGGAGATACTCATTGATGCCTTGACCAACTTCGGGGTTTCCAGGACTGCAATCCGTGAGGTCGATGTCGAAACCGAGGATGAGTGTGGTTGCAGGACTGATGATGTCACAATGCTACCAACAATCAAGGTGTGTGATAAACATCTCACGGGGCTGCCTGAGGAACAGTCCATGAGAGACGCTGTCATGCAGGCCATCATGAAAGAGTGTTTCTTTGAGAGGAGCTAAACATCAAGCCTGATGGTCTCCCAGCGTACACGACCAGTTTCCACTGCCTCTTTGATTTTCCGTTCAGTACGATTTAGACTCGCATTACCAGTTTTGATATCAGCTAGAATGACAGTGATTGGCTCATCTGAATTGTCATCCTTCACTGATGTGTAACCGTCAAATATGAGGTAGTCAATTGGAGATCCAATGAACCGAGCATCCGAAGGGTCATACTTGAAGACATCCCTGTACATTGGGACTAGATGCTCAGCAATCTTTCCCTTGAGAACATAGCGGCTCCTGTCAGCCGCATCTCTTCGGATTGAGGACTCCTGTTCCGCCCAAATCGCACGGAACTCCTTTTCCACCATGGCAATCCTGTGACGTAGCTGCATCCTCATTATTATGTAGACAGTTACAGCCACGACCAAACCAATAGCAAGTCCGGTGAGGATATCAGCGAGAGTCATACCATGAAGTTAGATTGATTGCATATATTCTCAGGTACTTTGAGGGTATGACGACGAAAGCTGACCCTTAAGTGTGAGTTTCGTAATGAGAATAAATAGTGAGTCAGCATGTCTGAAGAAACACTGGAACTCCTGAAGACCCTTTCTGCTACTCCGGGTCCAGTTGGAAGAGAAACATTGGTCCAGGATCTAGTCAAAGAACACTTCAAGCAACACTGTGGGACATTCATACAGGACAAAATTGGTAATGTTATAACGACATTGGAGGGAGGAAGTGACCAACATTATGCAATTGTGGCTCATGCAGATGAGGTGGGTTTCCTTGTGAGTAACATTGATGAGAAGGGCTTCATTCGGGTCAAGTGGAACACACAGGGGCACATGCCGGACCTTCGACTCTTGCCTGGTCAGTGGGTACTGATCATGACTGAGAAAGGACTGATTCCTGGAGTCTTCTGTGTGAAGACCGCACATCTGGCGGGGCCTGAGGGGAAAGAGAGAATCCCCACATATGAGGAGGTGTTCCTGGACATTGGAGCCGCAAGCAGTGAAGATGTCAAGGAGTTGGGCATCAACATTGGAGACCCAGTGATATATGCCGCTCCTGTTGAGAGACTACTCAATCACCATGTTTCAGGAAAGTCCATGGACGACCGGGTTGGCTTAGTGGTGCTACTGAGGACCCTTGCACAGTTTGCGAATGTGCCAAAGACCAAGAGACCAACCATTACCTTTGTTTCTACTGTAATGGAGGAGTTGGGAGCAAGGGGAGCTGCAGCCGTAGCACAAGAACTTGAGGTTGATGCAGTAGTTGTATTGGATATAGGAATTGCAGATGATTATCCCGGGACCCAGGGAGAAATGGGGATCAAGCTTGGACAGGGACCAGTCGTTGTGATAAAGGACAGCGCAATGCACTACTCTCATGAATTTGTCAAGAGAGTCATCACGACCGCTGAGAAGGAGAAGATACCCATTCAACGAGCAGTCTTTCACTCATACATGACTGATGGGGTTCAGTTCGCTTCTCAGGGGCAGGTTGTGTCGGTCCTAGCTATACCGTGCAGATATTCTCATTCCAGTTTTGAATCTGTTAACCTGTTAGATATTGACATGACGATACATCTGCTGATGAAGATTATGACCTCTAGTTAGTAGCAGTGGAGTCTGTGATTGGTTTCACCCGAACCTTCATGCTCTCACGAGACAACACAATGACCTCAGTACCCGATTTAATCTCTCCAGCATCACAACGAGCTTCCCATATCTCAGCCCCGACTCGTATCTTTCCCGCAGTTTGGGTCACGTCACCAATAGCAATTCCCCGCATTCCCTGAAGTTCATAGAACGGTTGTACCTCATCCAGTAGAGACGGATAGACAAGATAATACTTTACTGCAACGAAGACCGCAGCGCCCAGGATTAGCAGAATTGTTGCAGGTAGCAACCAGTCAGGTCTAAAGATATAGACGATCCATATGGCGATTGGTATCAGAATAAGCTCATCTACGGTAATAGCTATGAACTTGGCCTTAGGGGAGAAGTCTACCACTTTTTCACATCCGAGCTCTATTTGGAGCGAGATGAAAAAAAGGTTTGCAAGTATGCTACTCAGCCTCTGATATTGGATAGATAGCATTATTGAAAAGGAGGACCAAAATCCGCACCATCAGTGACCATTTCTTGAAGACCGAAACAATCCAAATCATGGCTGGAGCTGCAATGCTTTCTGCCTTCACGTATGTACCAATCTTGGCAAGAGAGCAACTCAGTGTACCAGAGATACTTGTCACAGTTATCGTTGGGGGTTTCGCCTCAGCATCATTCGTTTCATCCTACATTTTTGGTCGAGCAGGCGACATCTATGGTCGGAGGGTGGTCATAAGACTTGGTCTCCTCCTCAGCACCCTCACTTTTGGATTACTTCTCTTCTCAACGAGTTTTGAAACTCTACTACTCGTTCGTATCATGAATGGTTTCTGTATTGGTATGTATCCTGGGGCTCTTGCGGCCTATGCATATGACTCTAGGATGAAGATGGGTCGGTTTGCAACTTGGGGAGCTGCTGGGTGGGGGCTTGGAACCCTTCTTGCGGGGTATGCAGCTGGATTCAACATCTACTATGCCTTTCTCATGTCAACACTCTTCATGACCATTGCCTTTTGCTCTGCCCTTACCCTACATGAAGCCCCAAGGGAGATT
>JAEORX010000079.1 GCA_016840685.1 Candidatus Thorarchaeota archaeon | reverse complement strand
TGATTCAACCAGCTCTTGTTCGAAGTAACTATTATTCATTCCGAGTGGATTGAAGATCTCACGGCGTACATAATCTTGAAACGTTGTTTCAGAAACGACCTCCATAATGTATCCTAGAAGAGCATACCCGAAGTTTGAGTACATCGCGGCAATACCCGGTGGTGTGATCCTGTTTGGAAGCTCCGTAATCAGGATTTCCTCCAGTGTAGGCAGTTCTTCTGCTGTGTTCACATAGACAGGTGCGAGTGTGTTCTCGAGACCTGAAGTATGAGATAGGAGGTGAGTGATAGTAATTGGATCAGTAAATGTTTCTGGTACTTGGAATGCTTCAAGATAGTCATTGATGTTCGCATCAAGATCTAACAACCCATCTTCAACTAGCTGCATTATAGCTGTTGCGGTTACAGCCTTCGAAAGCGAAGCCACCATGAATAGAGTTGAATTTGCAGAAACAGGTTGAGATCCAGATTCATTATGATAGAAACCATAGCCATTTGAGTAGTAAATTTGCTCCTCTTTTACTATGGAGATATGAGCTCCACGTATATGATAAGTTGACATTTGTTGTGATATGAGATTATCAATGAACAGTTCTAGGTCGGTCACATTGTTTAAATTCTGAGCATTGATGTGTTGCATTTCAAGTTCTGTTGGTTCATGTTGTGGAATATCATATAGTCCTGTAACATCTAATGAAAATGATGATGCTAGTATAAGAAGGAACAGAAGTCCACCCAGTTTTGCAATAATTTGTTTCCCTCCTACTTCGAACATTGTTGAATCCTCCATGCGAAATCTGTATCTGATTCAGATGATTTCTGATATATAACAATTCAGATGATTTCTGATATATAGTGCCAATTAAGCAGGATTATTCGGAAGGTGCTTTACGCACTCATTCCATCCCCGTTTCTTTCCTTATTGTGAATAGTAGAATATATGAGTAGAATAGTAACTAGTGGTGTGTGAGAATGATATGGAAACCTCGATTGCAGATCAAGTGAAGCACAGGAGAGACCTCGATCAGATAAGAACAGCAATCGAAGCTAGAAAATACACAGGTCTTGAAACACTACTCATGGGTTTGAAATTATCTGCATTAGCTCTACGAGTGGCAGGTGATAGATAGGTGGAAGAATTTCCTGAGATTCTCCGATTTGTATGTGAATATCTCAATAGGAATAAAATACAGTATGTCATCGTCGGCGGAGTGGCAGTAATGTACCATGGTGTTCCTCGAACCACTGTGGATATTGATATTATATTGCAAATAGAAGATGAACAGATCTCATCATTCGTAGATTTTCTGAATTCAAGAGGGTTTTTATCCTCTGCAACCGACATCAGAGCAGCTTTTAAAGAGAATTCTCATAGCACCTCATTTTTCAAGGATACTTTACTTCGGCTTGATATTCAAGGAGTAAACTCAACCTTTGATAGGATGACTCTTGATAGAGCTATTGAAGTCAATCTATTAGGTACATTAGTGAGGATTGGTTCAATAGAAGACACCTTTGTCAACAAGATCCTATTTCAAGGTGAGCAGGACCTAAGAGATGCTCTTGGTATTCTTAAGAGAAATTTAGAAAGTTTCGATTTTGAATATGTAAAATCAACATGCGAGATGTTAGGTATTCTCAAACAACTTGAACAATTTCTGAAAGGTGCTGAATCGAAGTAATTAGTAGACTTAGTCTAACAAATCCCGCAGTGGTGCGCCTGTCACGCTCCTTCCATCCCTCTTTCTTTCTATTTCGATATTTGTTCAATTTTTGCATTCTGTTGGATATAGAAGAGGGAGTATCAATCGGAACTCCCTCATTTTTCTTATCTCGTTTGTTTCTTCATGAAGATTACAAGTACAAGAGTAATGATTATCACTCCAGCGCCAACTGCAAGAATGAGGTATAGTGTCATATCATTTGGGGGAGCAGCTACAACGGTCACTGTGATTGCAGTTGTGAGCTCGTTTCCATAGATATCAAGAACGGTGATTTGAAGACCGTAGACACCTATTTCGAGGGGCACAATATTCGTGATTAGTCCCGCGGCACTAATTTGGAAATGCACTGTATCATTGAGGCTATAGCTACCGATACCAGAGAGGTCTGTGGCTGTCACCTGATAGCTGAATGATTCTCCTACTGTAATCTCTTGGTCTGTTGGGATTGTCACCCACGAAGGACCTGTTGTGTCTGTGACTGTCACTGAAGATGATGCGTTAATTGAATGTCCAGAGATGTGATATGCAATCAACATGATCTCGTTGTATCCTACAGGAAGGCCATCCAGATTCGTTTCAATGGAAGTTCCATCCCAGGTTTCACTATAGAGTAAGCTGCCGTTTGCATAGACCTCAAAGTGTGATGGATTGAGTGCTTGTGCAAACCAGACACCTACAGTTCCAGTTTCACCGAATTCATAACTCAGACCTGTCAAACCACCGAGCTCAATGCTCTTGTGAGGATACAAGTCAAGGTTCACAATATCCGTGCCATTCGTGATTTCGTAGGAGCCTGTTCCGCTATAATCACCGTACCAATTTCCAATGCTCTGATTGTCATGCCAGTAGACATTATAACACGCTATTTCTTCTGCATTTACTGTATTCCAAGCAAGATCATTATAGTACAATGAAACATTTGTAGAGCCAAACGTCTGAATGCCGTACTCATTATCATATACGATGTTATGTGTAACATTGGTGTTTTGACTGTATACGAAAATTCCGACATCATGACCATACACTTTGTTCTCAGTAATACTATGGTATGTTGTCATTATTGTTGTGATACCTGATTCATTATTGTCGTAGATCTGGTTTTTCCATATGTCGAAGTGATTTCCATAGAGATACATTCCATGGTGGCTGTTATCATAAATTGTATTCCCGCTGATATTCCAATACTCACACCCACTAGTAGTGATTGCGCCAACGTACGAAATTTCGGAATTCCAACTATTGCCCCAGATATCATTTCCAGTTACATTGACATAAGATGAATCGTATACAGAGATGCCATGAACGGAATTATTGAATATCTGGTTATCCTTGATTTGATTGTAGTCTGATGCATCCTCAAGATAGATGCCCGAATTTGAGTTGTTCCACACTTGGTTGTTTTCTATCACACACTCATATGCCGTATCAAGGAAGATACCCGCGTACGAGTTGTTCCATGCTTGGTTGTCTTCTATCAGATACCCGTGGGTCATATCAATGTAAATACCACTACCAAAGGAGGGTTCAAATCTACCATTACCCCAGACATCATTTCCAGTAACATTGCAGTTGGGAGAAGTATAGGAATAGATACCTACGACCCGGTGGTCGAAGACTTGATTATCTTTGATTTGATTGTTTCCTGATTCATGAAGATACAATCCACAATATGAGTTATTCCACATTCTATTAGTATCGATAATGTTATCGTACCCATCGCTCATGTACAGTCCATTTCCGGATCCACTGACATATCCATTCTCCCCGATATCGTTGTCATATATTGTGGCATTATTACATAGGTCTAGATTGATGCCATCATATCCATTATTCTCAATTGTATTTCCAGTTATATTCAGAAAGTCTGAGGTTTCTATCGACAGTCCTTGCCAATTATTATCATGTATCTTGTTATTGTAAATTGTAGCATAATCTGAACTTTGAATGTATATTCTATACCCATTATTGAAGACTTGATTGTTTGATAGCACTGCTCGATCACTGGTGATTATCCAAATTGTATTTGCACCTGATTCTGTTATTGTACAGCCATCTATCACGACATCAGGACAGTCTTGTGCATAGATGGCATAGGTGTGCCAAGTGATAAAGGAGTCTTCAATGCGTGCATGTGTAGCATTATACAGATAGATTCCTGGATCTGAGGGTCCAGTTGATGAATTTATGAAGCAGTTACGAATTATGAAGTAAACAGACACGTCATGAATATAGATACACATCAAGTCATCCGTGATGTTGTATCCCTCAATGATATAAGGCGTATCTGAACTGCCATCCCCATCCCAGCCTTCTAACGATGCTTGGTATGCAAAATCTGTGTCATTTTTTATCTCAATTCTGCTATGTCCAATATATGAAATGCTGAATTGTGAGTCTACCTTTTGTTCAGTCTTGTAATAATCCTCAGTATGACCTACTGGCGAAGCTAGTGATACTAGCAGAATAATACAGAATAAGAAGAGAATTTTTTCTCCTTTCATATCCATCCCACTAACCAAGAATTAAACAGAGGGCGATATATCTCCGAATTATATACTTCTGGTGAATTTCTTATCATATGTTTTCATTTTTTGATTTGCCTGCAATCGAATCTCCCTCCACTTGTTGGTTGTATCTTCGTTAGAAATATTCTGAGATTAAGTCATCACGCAAGGATGCACTGGTCGTACTCCTTCCATCCCTCTTTCTTTTTATTGGTCAAGATGCATAACGCCTTAAGCAAATTCACGCAACTTCAAGGCACAGGCATAGCAACTATACTAACCTTCTTTGATTGGTTCTATAGAGGATCAACAAATTTTTACACTTCCGTATGAGGTTTATCCTAGTTTTGAATGACCTGAATTCTCACCAACAAGTGATTCACAATGAATGATCATAAGATAGAGGCCAAAGAGGCCACAATTGCCGGGCTAGAACCCGGAATGAAAAAGGTCAACATCACCTTCAAGGTCATAAGCACAGGCGAAGAACAATCTGTCGACTCCAGCAGAGCTGAAGGAGCACACCGCGTAGTAGATGCTTTGGTTGGTGATTCAACAGCAACAGTCATGATGCCCATTTGGAATGAGTCCATCGATTCAATAAAGGAAGGCGGAACTTACATCCTTACGAACGGATATACTGGTCTCTTCAAGGGCAGTCTAAGACTTCACCAAGGGAAGTTTGGTTCGATTGCTACGGCCAAAGAACCGATAGATGAAATTAATTCGAACCTCAACATGTCTACTGTAGATTTCAATAGCAGATGATATTGGGAAGTGCGTGCTTGTTGTGCATTCTTCTTTCCTATCTGTTTTCCGTGCAATGCATAACATCTTAAGCAAACTCCTGCGTCATTGAGCCACAGGCATAGCAACTATGCAAACCTTCTACCTGGTTTTATTGAAGATTAACGAACTTCCTATACTTCCACTTGAGGACTACCCTAGTTTTGAATGACCTGAATTCGCACAAGCGAGTGATATTCAATGTATGACAATAAAACAGAGGCCATTGAGGCTACAATTGCCGAGCTTAAGCCCGGAATGAAAAGTGTAAACATAACCTTCAAGGTCATGAATACAAGTGAAGAACGTGAGGTTGAATCCAGAAAGACTGGTGAAACATACCGAGTTGTAGATGCCCAGGTTGGCGATTCTACAGGGACAATACTCATGCCTATCTGGAATGAAACCATCGACGAAATTGAGGAAGGAGTGACTTATATCCTTACGAATGGATACACAGGTCTCTTCAAGGGCAATCTCAGACTTCAACTGGGGAAATTCGGGTCGATTGCTCCAGGTGAAGAACCAATCGATGAAGTGAACTCAGAAGTGGACATGTCTGCTGAAGATCACGGTAGTCGCCCAAGATACTAAAAATGTATAGACCTATTAGATGAAGGGGCTTGCGCTAGTCGCACCTCCTTCCATCCTTTTCCTGTTTCTTCTACTATCAATGAACTGTGACAGTTTGTGAATAACTAGGACCGCAAACAAGCTGAACCCCGTTATTATTATCACAATCTCGCGCGGACTAATTGGAACAGGAATAGAATCAATAGAGAGAGAGTATACAAGGGATTCGTTGACGAGTGGATAGTGATCAAATATTGAACTTCCTGCAATTGGATATGGTTCATCATAGAATCCATCGTTGTCTTCATCGTTTTGATACGTCCAATCTGACCAGTAATTGTACCCAAATCCATTCATTCCATGGTCATCGTACGCTTGTTGCCCTCCTTGGTTGTTGGAGATGAATACATTTCTGAATACTTGATTTGATATTGGGATTGAATTCATTCTTGACACAAATTTAACACCGTACTCCTTGTTATTTTCCAATCTGTTTTCACGAATAATATTGAACGAGCTTCCAAAGGAAATATAGAATCCCGAATAGATGTTCTGACGGCATAGATTACTAGTTATTTCATTCCGTTGACTTTCCTGTACAACGATTCCCAATCCCCCTTCAAAACAATCATTTTCAGAAATTATATTGTCATTACTTGAACTGAGTACAATACAAGGACTAGTTCTAGTTATACAGTTTCTTGAAATGACGCTTTGTGAAATCGTAGCGGATACTCCTTCGGCCCATCCAGTCTTTTGCCCAATAATAGAATTGCCAGTTATTGTGATATTAAAACTCCCTTTTACACCTACTCCTGAAGTGCAATTTATGATAGAACTATTATCTATTATTCCATTACTCGAGTCAAGGACATATATCCCAATATTGAATGAGAAGTAATCTATGGAATCAGGATAGATTGTAATGTTCCTTATCAGAAAGTCATTACAATAGTAAATCCAGACTGCCTCAGCTCCATCATGTCTACGAAACTCTGTATTTTGAATGGTAAAGCTCCGAGCATTCTCAATGGATGCACCAGTATGTGTCCAAAATATACAGTCCGTAATTACGAAGTGTGAATCCACATTGCTGATTGTGATTCCGTTTTCTCCCTCTATCCAGAGATTGCTTAATAAGTATGGATCCTCAGCAGTACCACTTCCCGGAAATCCATACGAGTCAAAGTCATTGTCATCTTCAATCATAATGGGCGAAGTAAGTTGAGCTAGAGCAATAGTTTTGTCATTGATGTTGACGGTATTTCCAGTAGTCAAGATACAAAATGGCATATTGACAAGCAAGATTGAACAGAAAAAACCAATACTACGAAGACCAAGACACGTCATGTAAAACCCTCCCACAGTTCACTGCAATTTGGAGAGTATGATGAGATTTAAGTTTCCATAATTTGGCGATCAATTGATTGATGAATGTAGATTTTTTCGTACTCCTCCATTCAGGAGTTGCCTGCCTTAACGTATAAGCTTATCGAGGTATTATTGATTCAGAATTGTTCAATAGTGAGTTGGTTGCACCTCCTTCCATCCTTTCACTTCTCGTCCCAAAGCTCATTTACGAATCTTGATGTTCCGCCTTTGTTGACTTGTGCCCCCTCTATAACCAGTTTCGTAACATCAGAAATCACAGGAATAAATATCCACATTTTAGGCTAGTAAACTATTAGAAGTCCTAGGTGGTGATATAGATTGGCTTGGATTGGCGGTACTGTTGGTGCTGGTGCTGCAGCAGCAGCAGCTGGATCTCATAAACACAGCAATGGGAAGTATAGATTGATCTACATGCTTTCATTTGTTGTTGCTTTGATTCTGTTCGTGGTTATCTTTTCTCAAGTCTGAGGTGCGACCGTTGCACCTCATTGTATTTCTCTTTTTTTCCGTCTATTAATTAGACAGATGATGCATATGCGTCATTTCTTTGTCTTCATTGCATTTTTGGCAGCATTCCAACCGGTAAGGATTGCAGTAGGTACCCCTGCTGGACTATATGCCCATTGCCCTGCTTGGTAAACGCTTGGAATCGGTGTCTTGACTGAGCTTGGCATCTTTCGGAGCTCGTGTACAACAGGAACTGGTGATAGATACGACCAACCAACGATTGCACCTTCTGAAGTTCCTGCTATTTTGGCAACACTCAATGGAGTTGCAGATGTTTGAAAGATCACCTTGTCTTTCAAGCCTGGATAGATGGAATTCGAAAGAGTATCCAACATGCGGGTCTCGATCTCGCTTCGGAATTCCTCATACCAATTGGCTTCCTCGACTTTCTTCACTAAATCATATTCAAAGAGCATGCTAATTTCTACACCTGTTTTTCCCTCTGGCGCCAGAGTGGGGTCTCTCAATGCGGGAATCGATATTTCATAGGTCGTTAATTGGCAGTACTTGTCCAACCACTGCAGAATTTCTTCCTTTGACTTAGTTTCAAAATTCTCAATCAAAGAATCGAGTTCCGACCAATGTACCTCCCCCAAACCTTGCTTTGATGGAGTAAAGAAGAAATGTCCATTTGAAATGGAGCTAAAAGTTTCCAATGGCATATCAACACCAAGGAATAATGAAAACACAGAATCGCAGCCACGTCTTGAAAGAAGAAGCTCTTTCTGTTCCAAGATCTTACGAGTGACTTTTTCCTCTAAATCCTTGGTGTTCAGTATTCTGTATAATGTTTTCAGATCAGCACTCCAAATGAGAGTATCGTATGAATATGTGTTACCATCCTTGTCTTTTACTATTTTTTCTGAAGGATTAACCTCGATTACTTCAGTTTCAGTCTGGATGTTTCCGCCGAATTCAATGATTTTTTCCGCGATTGCCTTTGGTAACTTACCCGTGCTTCCTCTTGGGTATATGTAATCAGTATAGGAATAGAAGTAACCCAAGGCGAACGATGTCGGGGTCTTCTTGAAAAAGTGCTGGGCGATTATATCGATAAGGGATTGATTTGAAGTCAGTTTTTCTAAATACGATTCAACGGGTTCATTCTGTCGACCCATTCGACGCAAGACGAGCAGAAATTTTGGTAGCCAGCCAAGGAGCTCTTTCAGATAGGCTCCGTCTTTCTCTTCTCTAAAGTTGGGGTTATCAATCCTGTACATAATTTCCATATCTTTGACTATTGTGTCAATCTTCGAGGTGATCTTGTCGATATCATTGACACTCTCAGGATATATTTTCTCTAGCAATCGCTTATAATCGTCTAGGGCTGTTTCTGGAGATAGATTGATGATTTCATTCTCGATTCCTATTGATACGGGACTCTCAAGGAAGTCAAGCTCGATTCCAAGTTCTCTTAACATTGGGTGAATTATTCCCGCGTTTAGGATTGATCTTGCGCCAGCATCAAATGTGAATCCCTCTCGCTGAAATGAAGTAAGAAGTCCTCCGCATTCTTTGTTTTTCTCCAGTAGAAGGACATCATGTCCTGCCCTTGCTAGATACACAGCAGCAGTCAATCCTGCCATGCCTCCGCCAACAATAACTGTTCGGTGCTTGTTCTCGCTCATTCCAAACCCGCCATCTCTATTGATTTATGCCAAAGCTCCTCCGCTACTTCCCTATCCAATGCTGGAGGAGCAGGTTCTTCCTCCTTTGTAAGATTGAAGAATTTCCCGCTTATTCCCTCCATATCCTCTGAAACTCCTAGATAATAAAGTGCAGTTGCAGATATTTGCGGATCTTTGGAGATACGGTCCACTAAGTTCCTCTTATACCAGCGGTATATTCGACCATTGTTTGAACCAGTATTAGTTTTCACATTTCCTGGGTGCATCGCGTTTATGGTCACGCCACTACCTTCGAAATATTCAGTAAATTTAATCATCGAAAGAAGTTGGGCTGTTTTTGCTACACCATAACTCCCTAAACCAGAATGCCTCCGTTTTTCATACTTCGGGTCATGGAGTCCTATGCCCCAAACAGCAAAGCGATGACCCTCTGAATTAACAAAGATGATGCGCGCTTTTCCTCGTGCTTTCAATTTATCCCTGAGCATATAATTCAAGACGAAAGACCCAAGATAGTCTACTTGAAAGACCAGCTCATTATCATCTTCAGTGATTATCTTCTTCGTTGAATAAATACCAGCATTATGGATCAAAACATCGATGTCTAAATCTGATTCTAGAAGTTCCCTTCCAACCTTGCGTACTTCAGATAATCGTGAAAAGTCTGCGATTTTATAATCACATTCTACTTGAAATTCTTGACGAATCTCTTCACAAAGGGCAATCGACTTTTCTTCATTGCGATTAATTACAAGAAGGTTTGCACCACGTGAAGCGTACTCTCTCACAGTTATATACCCAATTCCTGATGTTGCTCCTGTTATGACCACTAGGTGTCCTTTAAAATCGTCAGTACACTCCTTTAGCTCCTTTCCCCCACCTCGCATCATAGCAAAAACATTAGACCATTTGTATTGCTTCAGATACTTTCGTTTACTCAAATCCCTCACCCGAATAACTTATTCATGAGCATTAGCTAAGCCAAGTAGATACCTGTGATGTCCCACCACAGATCATTGAAGCTACTTTGCTCTTTGCTATCTCACTTCTTGAATTAAATCGCCACATTAATTTAGAAAAATCACCCAGAATTTCAGTTTTTTAACATTACTATGTGTCTGTCGAAAACAGATTGGATCTGATACACTCAAGAAAGTGCGCTATCTATTTCCGTTCTCTTGTATTCATCCCATGAAAACACCTAGTGTTGCGTCGTGCGTGTTGTTTGGATGAATTTTCCTCCTCTTCGTCTGAATTGAATATACCACAGAAGGAGAGCAGAGGTTGTAAGAAAAGGACCCAGACCAATTGACATTGCATACTCCCACTGATGCATGAATACGTTGATGATGTAAGCCCATTGATATAGCAGGTGCCCAAGTAGTGGAACAAAAACCATAAAATCAGGAAAATCTGGGTCGATTTCTTCTCTCACGTGCTCGAGAATCATTCCGAGGAATGCTAGGAGTAAAAGGGGGAATAGTATTTGGCTCGTAGATAGATTTGAGTTTGTGACTGCTGCGATTCCATTGTCTATACTTGATGTTGAGATATCAACACTCAACCATATCCATTGAGTTTCAGTATATTGAGAATAGACTGGCAATGTTAAGGGGTAGTCTTCTAACACCGTTCTCTGATATGAAGGTAAGATGCTTCCGAAGAAAAGAAGAATGAATGGCAAGAATACTGAACTAGTTCCAATTCTCTTTCTTGAAACTACCAATGTAAGGACTATCACAATTATCGACGCGATAAGAATGGTTAGCCTTCCAGGCGTGAACGCCACTCCTCCAATCAATATCCAGTTTTCATGGACGACGAGTGTGATATTTCGATTTTCGCCTAAGTCCATATCAACCATGAAATGATATGGAGAATGGGAAAACTCCGGCTCGCCTATAACCTCAATTATCTGCATAGTGCCTGATGGTAGGTAGAATGAAGGTGAATCCTTCAGAAGGAAAGATCTGTAGTCCAAATACCAATCTGTACCCATATTGACAACTAAACCAGGGATTCTCTGTGTTGCTTCGACGTCCAATCGAACCGATTTAATGCGAATCGCAATGAACAAGGACTCGTTTGCGATACTGATATCACCAAAGGAGGGTGTGTAGGAATCCCACACAATCGCTACTGAGTAGTTTCCATTTGGTAGATAGATTGTGTCATTCACCTGACAAAGATATGAGCTGTGTCCACCGAACTTAATGATGGGTCTTGTGCGGTCAGTCGCAGTAAACTCCTGCAGGTTATACATGCTCTCTCCATTAGTTCGCTGCAAATCTACTATGACAGGACATCGACTTACTGAAAATTCCACTTGAACACTGAAATAGAGTTTGTCAATCACACTCCAGTCTAACCCATCAATATCCACAAAAATCCAAATCAATCCCTCATTATAATAGTCATCGGGAGTTGCATACTGGACTATCTCAAAATATTCGCCTGTTTGCCCAGTCGTATTTTCATGATATGGATATTGATAATATCCCATTCTAATACTCACAGGCCCAGTTACAACATACCCTGTGGCTCTGAAAATGACCTGAGTTACATTCAGGACTGGAACAATGATTTGTTTTGAGTAATATGTTCTATTGAAACTGATATATTGGCGTAAATGCCAATCACTCTGTTCGCTCAATATGGAATCATTGAGAAGAAGGACAGAGGAAACAGGATCATGTGAGGACCTGGTTATCTCAATGCTTTCGCTCCCCACTATCTCGTCGCCATATATTATGTCGTAACTTGCTCTTGGAATCCTGCCCTCTAGTGATGCAATTGGTATGACGAGCATCGACATCGTTAGTAAAATTATAGTTGCTAGCTTTGGATTTTTAATAATCCTCAACCAAATCTCCCTTCATGCTAAATGAAGAAAGTTATCGATATAAATCTCTTGAAGATATTTGAATTTGTTCGAGCACACCATATTCACAGTGACAACCAAGTGCCAATTCCTTTCTCAGTTGCCTTTTGATACACCATTGGAGCAACAGCCATATCATCCATAGCTAGTCCGAGATTGCATGCAATAGTACGCTCTTCAAGCGTTTCCCGACCTGGTTTTTGTCCGGACACGAGCTCGCTTAGATCCCCATATATTTGAGGTATATCTTGAAAATAACCCACTTCTTGGTAGTGAAGAAGCTGTGGAATATCATCAGTACAGAATTTGTCAGATTCCTTTAAAGCATCAGGATGCCAGTATGAATCAAAGTCTACTAGCGAGGCAAAGGCTCCTTCATCCATCCATCCTGCTTGTATTGTTGCGTGTGGTTTCTTGAGAATTGGTCCAGCTGTGACTACAATGTCACATCCAGTCACTGCTTCTCTAGGAGTGTTAGTAATCACCACTTCCAACCCATATTGCTGGTTAATTTCTACTGCATATTGTTTTGAACGCCCAGGAAGGATATCATACGCTATCACTTGTTCAAGAGGGAAAATGACATTCAATGCTTCAATGTTGCTTCGTCCTTGGACTCCACAACCTAGAACACCTACAATAGACGAATCTTTCTGGGCAAGATATTTCGCAGCAATCGCTGTTGCAGCTCCAGTTCGTTTTGCAGTTATCCACACACAATCCATGACGGAGATTGGTAAACCTGTATCTGGGTCATTCAAAATCAGTAGTCCAGAAATGTAGGGCAGTCCTCTCTCTTGGTTCTGCGGAAACCCACTGACCCACTTAACTCCTGCAGACCTCATTGCTGGAATATATGCCGGCATTGCATGTATGAAGTTGTCAGCTTCACCTGGATGTATTCCAGGCTTTGGAGGCATCTCAACCCGACCCATTGCTTTTTCTTTGAAAGCAGTTTCGAGCTGTTTTATTATCTCCTCCATCGTGAGGTCAACTTTTATGACATCTGATTGTGAAAGATAAAGAAGGGCATTTTGAGATTCTGACACCTACAGCACCAGTTATGGAATTTGAATCCCAATCTGTTATACATTACGGGGTGACTACCACTTTTCCTCTTTAAATAATGGTTACAGAATGTAACTTAAAAATTTCTAATTACATAAATAATATTTATATCTAGCTCATTATCGCTTAAGTTTTGAAATCTTGAGGGTTAAATAATGTCCAAAGAGAATTTCGAACCGAAGATCATTGCTTTTCTCTGCAATTGGTGCAGTTATGCAGGTGCTGACTTGACCGGCACAAGTCGTATCCAATACTCTCCTAATGTTAAAGCTCTCAGAGTAAATTGTTCCAGTCGCGTGGATCCAACCTTTGTGATAAAAACGGTCATGTCTGGCGCTGATGGAGTACTCGTTGCTGGATGTCATCCTGGTGATTGTCATTACAAATCTGGAAATCTCTATACAAGACGAAGGATTATGATGCTCAAGACACTCCTTGAGACCATTGGAATTCATCCAGACAGACTAAGATTGGAATGGGTCTCAGCGTCAGAGGCTACGAAGTTTGCAAGTGTTGTCAATGACTTTGTGGAAGAAATCAAAGAACTAGGTCCAAATACGATAGGGGGAAAATGAATGATTGAATACAAAGAAACGGTTTGTCCTTATTGTAGCTGCGGCTGTGGTATCTATTTGGTGATTGAGGATGGTAAAATCATTGGTCAGGAACCACAGAATGAACATCCGATCAACGAAGGTGGAAACTGCCCAAAGGGAAGAAATGCCTACCCCTTTCTCTATGCTGAAGATAGGTTGACAACTCCTCTT
>JAEORX010000078.1 GCA_016840685.1 Candidatus Thorarchaeota archaeon | reverse complement strand
CTATGCTGCGGCCCTGGGCGGTGGATTCCCCATCACTCCTGGCTTTGTCCCAAAGGTGCCAGAGGGCGAAAAGGAACCTGTCACGTTCAGGACAGTGACAACCCGGAACTTCAAGGAGTTCCTGCGCTACAGGGAGGGCAAACTGCCATGGAGGACGTGGACTCGTAAGATGCAGCCAGAGGACGCCCGCTACCTAATCTTCGACACTCCCTCTCCTGAGCATGAGGCGACCTTCTTCTATCTCGTGAGGAAGGGTGGACGAACAGTTGGTGTGTTCTTCCTTGCACGGTGGGAGAACAGACTGGATGTCTTGGAGCTCTATCTTGATGACTGCAGTCATGTTGATGCTGTCCTGCGCTTCGCCCTTGAGCGTGCTCATGAGTGGAATGAGATTTCGGTCAGAGTGACACCACCAAACCAAGCTCAGGTCAGGGAGTGGGTGTGTGCTCGAGCTCAGACATGGGTCCCATTCAGATACGCGTGGTACATCAAGATACCCTCCATCCCACGGTTTATTGAAACTCTGAGTCCTCTCTTCTCAGACCGCCTGCGGGACACGGAGTTCCAGACCTTCACGGGAGATTTGACATTCACAACCTACAAGGAGGGCTACACACTCTCCTTTGAGAATGGAGTGTTCAAGGGGGTGACTGAAAGGAGTGAAAGAAACCCCAGAGAGTACAAACTCAGGATACCGACAGGTCCCCTGACAAGACTCCTGATGGGCTATGAAACCCTTGATGAGCTGATGGATCATGAACCTGATGTGCAGTGCGCTGCGACCTGGAGGCCCCTGGTGAGACTGCTTTTCCCCAAGCTTGGGGCTACAGTAGACCCCTACTATTGAACGAGTTCTAAACCACAAATTTGTGTGGTTAATATACCCACCTGCCTGACAAATCTTGGGAGTTACAATGGGGCAGGCAATAATTGCGGACCTTGTCACTCGGCGACAGTACGCAGAGTTAGAGGCACGCGCCAACGAATATCTCAAGACTGGTGACTGGAGTGGTCTTCTACGCCATATCCAGTCATCAGGATCCAAGGGCAAGGCACGGGACGCAGTAGTGTCACTCCTGCAGCTCGAGGCGGTGGGTGGGACAGACTCAGACGTGTTCAAGGAGTTTTCAAACCTAGAAGGGGACAGTCTCCGGAGGATCAGGGCAGACTCAGTTGAACTGGTCATGGAGATACTGAGGGAGCAGATTGCGAACAAACACACCTACTTCATAGACATCGAAGCCATGGCGATGACCCCCTATGTTATCCTGGTCAAGGAGGTCATCGATGCTCGTAAGCGGGAACTGGAGCAACTAGCCGAGACCCCCTCAAGGATTGATGTTCTGGGAACGTACTATGGCTTCCAGATACTCATCACTGATGGGTCCAGAAATTCTGAAACCCCCACTGGGTATGGATACCGCCGATATTATCGGAGGACGTGGCTTGATGAAGCAATATCACAGAGTGCTGTTGATGCCATTAAGAGCATCACTGGGGAGCTTGCAGATGAGGTGGACATGGACAAGACCTATCACACCCTGGGAAGCAGTCGTATCTTCAAGGACAGGTGTACGAAACTCACTGCGGACATCCTCGCCGATGCAGTCCGTCTCGCCCTCTACAAGGTCCCAGGAAACAGGAGTAGTGCAGCGAGGAGCCTTGGAAGGACAGAGGATCTCAGGACACTGGCATTCCTACATCATCGCCTACCATTAGAACAGAACAGACGAGTACGAATGTCCATTGCAGAAGCCCTTGGTAGAGTTGGACACACCTCATCTGTTGACATCCTGAGAGAGCGGATTGACACTAGGACCAGGTACCTGACCAAGGAGGCAGAAACAACTGTCAGAGCGCTGGGGGGAATCAGTGCCTCCGAGTGCAGAGAGACCCTGATAGAGCTGCTCGAGAAGGGGGGCAATACGACCAAGGCCACTGCAATTCAAGCCCTCGCAAGACAAGCCCCAGAGGGGCTGGTTGGACTGGTCGCTCCCTATCTTACACACAAGAGCAGACCCGTGGCACGAGCCAGTGTTCTGACCCTTTCTGAACTGGGGAAAGAAGGCGCGGCTGCGATTGCTAGTAAGGCTACCATTGTGATGAAACGGATAGGATACGACAGACCCTCAAGGAATGCCCTCAGCAAGATGCTGAGTATCCCGCAGGTGGCAGGGATGAAGGAGGTCCATCAGTACTTTGCCAAGTGGATTACGAAGCTTGAGCGCGACTTCAAGAACTCTCAGAGGTATGGCAGCACGACATATAGCTGGTACTGGCGACGGAGGGAGACAAGAACGAGAGAGAGATTTGAGTTCTATCTCCGTATCGCTGCTGTCTATCTGAAGCCTCCACTCGATGATGAGCTTGTGCGAACAGCACAGATGATCACGAGGACATATGAACGATGCACAATCAGAGACCTGGCGGAGAAACTAGTTTCTAGAAAAGCAGAGAGAAGAAGGACCACTGAGATCTCATTCGAACAGAGTCATCTGTCATCTTACATCTAGGGGGAGAAGTCAGAGCCCAAGTATTGCCCGAGCCTCAACGGGGGTTGCGACTTCTCTGTTGAGGGTTTCGGCTATGCGATGTGTTCGTGCCACAAAGTCCTCATTGGGTACGAGTTTTTTCTTTGCAAGATAGATGTTGTCCTCCAGTCCGACCCTGACATGTCCGCCCATCAGGATGGACATGGAGGTCATGTCGAGCTGTGCTTTTCCGACCCCAGCCACAGTGAAGAGGGCATTCTGTGGGAGTTGTGCTCGCATATGCAAGAGGTTATTGATGGTGGCTGGTATCCCTCCACCCACCCCCATGACCAGCTGGAAAAGGGGCGGCTCAGCGACGAGACCCTCCCCAACGAGCCTGATGCCCTGCGGAATGAATCCAACATCAAAAGCCTCCATCTCAGGCTTGATGTTAAGATCTCTCATTCTCTGGGCGAGGTATGTGATTGTTCCCCATGAGTTTGTGTAGACCACTGGTGGTGTGCGACCAGTGAAGTTGAGAGACCCTGTGGTCAGGCTTGCCAGATCAGGTTGGGTCCTCAATGGCTCTGCACGCTCCTCGTCAGACCTCCCTGCGACTCCGCTTGTAGAAACCATGACCAGGAGTTTAGTACGTTTTCGTATCTTGCTCACAGTTTCTTGGAAGAGGTCATAGTCAGAGGTCGGGTCTTCATTCTCATCACGACAGTGGACATGAATGATGGAGGCCCCCTCCTGCTCGCATCGGTAGGCGGCTTCTGCGATCTCCTCCGGGGTTATAGGCAGATGCGGTGTATCCTTTTTACGAGGGACCGAACCAGTGGGGGCAACCGTAATGATGAGCTTGTCCATTTTTTCCATCTTCTTTCTTGTACTAATTGAGCTGAGAGGTGAATCGCTCCAGCTGATTACAACCCTCGACAACAGAGGGGGCTATAGACAGGACGAATCCCTCCGGGTCTTTTATGGCAGATTTTCGTCGCCTTCGAAAAGATTCTATTGCGGAAGCCCCATCATAATCAACTGTAGCAAGACGTAGGGAGAGGTCATCAGGGGGCATTCCGAACTCCGAACCCGGGAGGCTGGCCAAGAACCAGTTCTTGAGTAGATGCTTTGCAAGTTCACTGGAGGTCGTGACTCTCTCCTTCTGAAGAGCCTCTTTTTTGCTGTTCCAATCAGGAAAGAGGTAGAAAGCTCCCTGTGGGCAGGGACAGGAAACACCCATGTCATGAATTCGTTGGTAGGTGTACTTTGTTACCATTTCATGCACCATGGCGCAGTCCCGCATATAGTCCACGAGCTTTGTGTCTGTCCTGTATGCCTCAATCCCTGCATACTGGATTGGAGCGGATACACTAGACCAGACCTCACTCCCGACAGCAAGGATGCTTCGAAGAAGTTGTTTCTCATCTGGAGGGATAAGGAGTGTTCCCAACCGATAGCCACCAAGAGAGCGGTCCTTGGAGAGCCCACCAGTGATGAGTGTGCCCTCAGGATAGAACTTTGCGATGCTGTGATGTTTGTGATCACGAAAGTGGGTTAGAGCATAAATCTCATCAGATACAATCACAACATTATAATCACGGGCAACATCAGAGAGTTCTCTCAATTCTTGAGATGAGAATGTGTGTCCAGTCGGATTACACGGATAATTCAACGCTAGCACTTTCTGTTGATTTCGATCTGGCGAGTGTGCTCTAAGCGCTAGTTCCAGAAGATCAGGTTGCAATCTATAGGAGTCCTCAGAATGGGTAACTATGTGATGAACATCTCGCGATAGGAACCGACCCATATGTTGGTAGCTGACCCATGAAGGTGCAGGAAGGAAGATCGGACCATCAAGAGCTGTGAAGGCTGCAAACATGAGGGGTTTGCTACCTGGGCCAACGATAATCTGACCAGGCGCATACTCTAGGTCAAACATAGCCTTGTAGAATTCTGCTATCTTCTCTCTCAGTTCAACAATTCCTTGAACAGGGAGGTATCTCTGTCGCCATGAGTTCTCACAGAGGGCTTTTCGAACAAGAGGGTGCACAGGAAATGGAGACTCACCAAAACCCATGTGATAGATCTTTTCGCCCTTTTCTCGAATGGTCGTGATTAGTTCGTTTATGGCTAGTGTGGCAGAGGGTGCAATCTGTTTTGCTGAGAATGAAACATCCAATGTAGTATACCTCCAACCTCCAAAGACTTCATGAATCATCATTAGAGGGCTGTATGGTGAACGTCAAATAAGCTAGAAATAGGTTATTGCAATGTGTCTAATTAAGAGATGGTCTTGGTAAGTGTTATTCCATAATTAAACCACTCACCAGGTGGGTGCCATGAGAAGTCCCAGAGACTTGTAACCACAGGCACACCTGTGTCAAGAGTGACATTTCCCTCCCAACCATGCCCAAAATCAACTATGAAATAATGGTATCCTATGTAGAACGAGCCTTCACTGAACGAGGATCCATAACCGTTGTCTAGTGTTCCATTTGTTAGAGAGTCAATCAGCTCAAAGTCACCCACTGGGAGTATACATCTTGACATGAGTTCATTAATTCCGTCTCGCCACGTCTGAGTGAAATATGTTCCATTTTCAAACCAGCAATCTGTCTTCGTAATCTCAAGGACATTAGCCAAAAAAGATTGGAAATTCAGTTGTTGAGGTATCTCTGGTAGGTCTGTGACCCGAACAATGATTCGAGTGTTATTCAGACCAATAAAAGGGACTTGACTGTTATTGTCGTATCCAAAGACACTAACATCATAGAGATATTCATCACCAATCTCAATACCCCATATGAGTGTGTGATTTGACCTACTTCCAAGATAGAAGAAACCTATACTTAGCAGCATAGCAATAATACCTAGGCTTAAAATTAGGCCTATATTCTGCCTTCTTATCTTACTCTCCACTCTAAAGATACTCAAAGGGTTTTCATTCATATCCTTTCTCACATTTGAACCTATAATTCTCCATGAATCAGTAGTCTCAATAGTAGGTTAGGACATAGTATTCTCGATATCAATGCTTTCGCTGCCAAAGAAAATCGGATATTCGATGGGAAGGTTCGGTCCATCCTTTCTAATGACCATGATCACCATGACCGTGTTCTATGTATACGGGACCAGCTTTCAGCTGAATTGGTTTTTGAATGGCATCTCACTGGCAGCCTCATACATTATCATCGGTCTCACACACTGGTTTACTGGATACTATAGTGACACACTCGTCAGTCGATGGGGCAGGAGGAGACCCTTCGTCATCATTGGTACTCCTGGTATCGTGATATCCGCATTCATGCTCTTCGTGCCAAACTGGTTCCTTGACACAGCAAATCCAGCACTTGAATTGGTTCTATTTACCTATTACCTCATCTTTCTATGCCTCTTCAAGTTCTTCTATGCCTTTGTGATGACAGCACATCAAGCATGGTTACCTGAGATCACTGACGAGGCTGAGAGACCTCTGGTGTCAGGGTTCATGAACACATTCAACTTTGCCGCTGACTCTGCAGGTGGAATCATGGGATTCATGCTACCTCTATTATTTGTAGAATTACCAATTAGACAGTTGAGTGAAACCGGTCTCAACCTCCTGCTTACATTCTGCGTCATCACACTTCTCTTTATGTTGCCTTCCATGTTGGTCATCCGAGCCAAACCCGGAATCATACCCATAGTACGTAGCCTAAGGGATGAAACCCGGGTCGCGGTGAAAAATCGTACCTTTGTTGGTTGGACACTTGCTGTAGGATTCCTCTCATTCACGCTGATTGCAATTAATCAATCTCTTGTGGGATTCCTGCAACAGGTGATGTTCCTCGATTCTATTGAGGCATTAGCTCCAGCTGCCCTTGCTATGTTAGGATCCACAATAGTCTTCTTCTATCTCTGGCTGACTGGAATTCGCAGATTGGGAAAGAGAAAGTCCTTGATCATCGGACTCTTGCTGCTTGCTGTGTTCACACCTATTACTCCGATTTTGCGGCCTCTTGGCTCTGTTATTGGATATACCTTGGCTGCGACACTGTTCTTCATCCCCATTGGAGCGGGAATGGCTATCTACTATCTCATGAGTTATGTTGTTCCTGCGGACATCGCTCAAGTTGATGAGATTCTGACAGGAGAGAGTCGTTCAGGAATATACACTGGATTCATCGGGGTGCCTCTGAATATGTTTCAGGCAGCCTCTAGTCTGGTTCTTGGAGGAGTCATGGAATTGTCTGTCATTCTGACAGGGTCGGAGCTTGCAGGGCTCATGTGGTGGGGCCCCGTGTTTGCACCGTTCCTCTTGATTGCGGCATTCATCCTTCGCTATATTGATATTGACCCTGACTTTGAGGCATTCAAACTCGAACGCAAAGAGGGCTCGCAAACATGACTGACTATTTACCTGGGGCGGAACCACTCTTCATCAATGGCAATACAAGAGGATGTCTCATACTCCATGGTGCGGGAGGAGGATGCGCCTGGGATCAAAAGGAATTTTCAACCATCTTGCATGAGAGAACAGGAATGACCGTCTGGTTACCATCACTGACTGGATTTGGGACGAAGCCAGAAGACCTCATTGGAGTCACTCTGGAAGATTGGCTCGCAGATGCGCATTGTGGACTGGATCGTCTCTTAGAAACTTGTAAGCAGGTGTTCATTGTTGGACATAGTGCTGGAGGGGTTCTTGCACTTCTCACTGCTTCGGAGAGGAGTGAGGTCCGTGGTATTGTTACATGGGCGGCTGCTTATGGCGTGCAGAGCAGACTTCTACCACTTCTTCCAGTCTTGAGTAAAATTCCATTACTGAAAAGAACCATCCCAGAACGGCACGAATCCCCTGCACCAAAGTGGCTGCGAGATAAGGGTTGGGTAGGGTATGATTGGATTCCGACACGCATTGGTCTGGCTATGCTTGAGGCAATGAAACGCTTGAGGAAATCCCTTGGATGTGTTACCTGCCCTTTGTTAGTCATTCAGGGAACTGAAGATGGATCTGTGACTAAAGATAGCGCTCTGCGAATTTTCAATGGAGTATCTTCTGATAGAAAAGAGATGAAAATGATTGAAGGAGCACCACATCCAATAATGACGGATGATAAATACAAAGATGACCTGTTCAATCTAACAATCGATTTCTTGCAACATATCTGAGCGGCTTTGTCTTGATTATTTTCTGAATGATTTATCTTTGATTTGCTGAAGGAGATTACCGAATCCAACCTTCAACCAAGAGAAAGCTCCCCTAAACTTCTCTCCAAACCAACCAAGTCCAGCCTTCAATCGTGACCCGAGTCCTCTGAAAGTACCAGGAATATTATCCGGATTGAGCCATGCAAAAAAGGCGATGAGGAAGATGACAACTCCCGCCCCAGCGGCTATGGCAATACCAGTACCTAGTGATGAGTCTGGTGGCGGTTCGGTCCCATCAGTAGGTTCTGTGGTTGGTGTTGTTGTATCAGGAGGTTGTGTGTTCGTTGAAGTGCCTGAAGTGACGATCAGCCACCTCGTGATGGATTTATCTTTCGAACAAGTCGCAGTGACAGTGAGATTGTCATCAACAACAGCTGAAACGCTGAACGTATCATAGACCCAGTCATCGGTTGTCTGATTCTCGTAAGTCCTGTTCATGTAGAAGATGCCATTCTTTAGTATCTCTATTGTTTCGATAATGTCATTCTTATTTATAGAGAAGTGTGAAACATTCACTGCGAGAGTCTGTGAGTCAAAGTCATAGACGAGTTGCATGTCCTCAGGCTCATAAGCCATGATTGGAGTGACATAGACCACACTGCTCAACATTGTCATCGTGATGACTATCACGAGCACCATAGTAGTTTTTCGTAACCTCATAACAATTCTCGTCCAATAGTGAATATTATGATATAATAAGCATATTTTGGGCATTCTCGTGGAGAGTTTGAATCTCATTCTTTTCTCTTCTTACTGGGGACATCTGCTTCTCTCAGAAGTTGATTCAGCTCTCGAATCCTATCATTGATTCTCTTCCTCAGAGTCTTGACTCCAGGTGAGTCAGATAATTCGAGTGACCGCTGAAGCGTTTCATGTGCATCCCTAAGCTGACCTTGACTCTTGAATGCCTCAGACCTCAACAAAGCGGCCTGCATTGCTACTCCGGGCATGTCGAATGTGTGCGCATGGTTTTCGAGGATTGACAACCACTTTCCTGACATGACTTCATCCCTGCCCTGAGATTGCTTGAGTTGAGCTACTTCTGCTGTTGCTAAGGCTACCAGAGCTTCGTTCAGATAGACCAAACCCCCCAGTGGATAGAGTATTTCATATGCTTGTCCAAGAGTCCCCATGGCATTGTCATATTCACCCTTAGCCATATCGAGCAAGCCTGATACAAAATGGTACCTTGCCAGATGTTCTTCATATCCGGCTTGGAATACTTTTTTGCCACCTATATTCAATAGTGTTTCAGCTTCATCGAAACGGTCCAGGATTATTAGCGCACGAGCTTTCCTGAGATAGCCAAGATGAAACTCTCTATCATCCAGACAACGGTCAGCCCACTCAAGAGATCGTTGACCATCACCTAGGGCGGCATAGAGTCTCGAGAGGATCGCAAAAATAATCTCATTGCCAACAGGGGGGCAATCGGTTAAACATTCTAATTGACTTGAAATAGCAAGATCGTACTCCCCCAATATTTCATAGGCCAATCCAACACCGCACAATGTTTCTGCTGCGAAAACAGGAACTCCAAGATTTTGGGCAATCTGATAGGTCTGCTCGAATTCATTAAGGCTTTCTTGGGGACGGCTGTTCCTAGTATAATTTCCCATGCGTAACAGAGAAAGGAACTCATACACAGCATCATTATTCGCCTTTGCAAGTTCGTAACCTTTGCGGCAATGAGTTAGTGCATCAGATATTTTGCCCTCTCTGAAATCGATGGCACTTTCAGCAATATGTGCTAGTGGTTTGAAACACGAATAATCTGGTTGTCGATCAAGGATTGCAGTCGCCTCTGAAAGTAGTTTCTCTCCTTCAGGGCGCCCTGACAAGTTATATGCATGAGCGAGAAGGAGCTCAGTGGCAATCCAATTATCCTTAGAAGGTTCCAATGCTGAGTTCAAGGATTGCAATATAGCCTGACAGTTTTCGAATTTATAACTCTCATGAGTCCCCCAGTAATATCGCCATGGCCTGATAGTTACAAGAGAGTTGTACTTGTCTAAGATGGCACTTCTGATGTCCCCTGCATACCAACATTGCGCCTCTGCAATATATACCAAGTTGTCTGAAGCTTCTTTCTCAAGAACCACTTTAGCTAGGCGATCTACAAAATCAAAGTAGCTGCTCGATTCAGTCATGAGGGACTCCAGAATGGATTTGCTTCCCTCATCGATGAATGGATAGTACTTTGTAATGGTCCCCATTGGTTTCATGAAACGATCTCCTCATCGTGAAGATGTTTTTCTATCTCCTGAGTCTTGGCAATGATTCTCTTCCTCAAGGTTGTCACACCAGGAGAGTCGGTGATATGCAATGCATCCGTTAGAACTGTCAGAGCATTCTTGAGTTGGTCATGATTCTGATAGAACTCTGACTTGAGTAGAGCCGCATACATTCTGATTCCAGGTAAGTTTCGTTCTAATGCATGCCTTTCGAGCTTGGAAAGCCATTTTCCTGGCGTAATACCTATGGTGCTACCTTTTGATTGCCCTGCAAGCAAAATTTCTGCTCGTGCTAAATCAAGTAGTACGTTGTTCTGATACAAGATAATGGCTATTCTCTCTATAATTTCTTCTGATTTTTCAAGGAGATCCAGAGCGGCCTCGTAGTCACCTCTCGCAAGCTCAATTACTCCTGCAATATGATAGTAGATTCCCAGCGGGTATTCCTTTCCAGTCTTTAATATCAATGAATATGCAGTGTCTAGATTGTGTTCAGCTTCCTCCACTCTATTCAGTAAGGCTAATGCCCAAGCCTTTGCCAGATATAACCTTGGATATTCAATATGTCCAACATTCTCGAAGGCTTGATTGGCCCATTCAAGAGCCATTTGGCCATCTCCTAGTTCGGCATATGTCCATGAGAGTTCCATCCAATCAGAATCATCACCACCTAGAATCTTGATACATTCTTCTATACTTGAGATTTGGAGATCATATTCGCCAGCAAAACCGAACGCTATGGACGAATCGTACAGGGCTTCGCCAATCATATAAGGGATATCTAGATCTTGAGCCAAATCATACATCTCTTGGAATAAATCTAGTGACTCCTGAACATCAAAATTTACCATGACGCCTGCAAGGGGCTCGAGGTTCAGATATGTGTACAATTTGTCGTCATTGTTTCTAGCGAGTTCCAAACCTCTCTTGTGAGTGTCTATAGAGTCCTTTCTGTATTCTTCCATCCCCTGCACACAACCTTCAAACATAAGAATAAGAGGTTGAAAACACGCTAAACTAGGATTGGACTCTATCAAGCTTTTTGCCCTCTCGAGCGGCTCGAGTAGACTTGGTACATCCCCAAAAGTAGGGTAATGGAGATACGAATGAATAAAATGAAGCTCTACCTCCATCCAATCAGCTAGTGTTGTATCCAACGCCTTGTCTATTGCTGCAACAATAGAATCATGATATTGGGCTTGGTCGCTCACACTTGATTTAATAACATAGCCCCATGGTCTGATACAGGGTTCATCCTTGTATTTCTCTTGAATCAACTTCACTGATTCTTCTGCTCTTGTCCACCATGCCTGAACTGCTGCGATAAAGACCAGAACTAGTGGGACTTTATTCTCAAGAACAACCTTGCATAAGCGCTGCACGAAGTCATAGTAATTACTCGACCCATCCATGAGGGAATTCAAAATGGACTGTGATTCCTCATCGATGAACGGATAGTACTTAGTGATGGTCCCGATCGGTTTCATGAGACAATCTCCTCATCTTGTAGATGTTTTTCAATCTCCTGAATCTTTGTGATGATTCTCTTCTTCAGAGTTATAACACCTGGAGAGTCAGTGATATCCAAAGCCTCACGAAGGACTGCTTCAGCATCTCTGAGTTGATTATGATTTCGATAGAGTTCTGACTTGAGTAAGGCAGCCTGCATTCTGATTCCGTGCAGCTCTTGCTCATCTGCATAAGTTTCGAGTTTACAGAGCCATCTTCCTGGAGTGACAATCTTCGCATTATCCTTTGATTGACCAGAAAGCAAAATCTCTGCACGTGCTAGATCAAGCAGAGTTCGGTTTTGATTCGTACCAGCAGGATTCCGTTCTGCGATGTCCCATGCCTTTTCGAATAGATCAAGTGCATCTAAGAGATTGCCTCTTCTTAGCTCAACTACTCCTGTGAAGTGATAGTAGTTACCCAAGGCCCGTTCTGAACCTGACTTGATTATCATTGAATGTGCGATTTCCAAAGTTCGTTCTGCTTCTGCAAAATTATCCACTAGAGCTAATGCCCAAGCCTTCCAAAGATAGAATATAGGTGTTTCAACAGTCTCATAGAAATCAAAGTACGCATTGATAGATGCAAGAGCTTTCTCACCATCACCTAACGTAGCATAGATTCTGCCGGGAAGGATATCTGGGATATCTTCAAGTCCATAGGCCTTCATCTTCTCGGCGTGACTCGATAGTGCCAGGTCATACTCCCCAGCTGCTTCTAAAACTAAGGCTGAATCATGCAGGGTTTCACCTAGAAAATATGGCACCTCTAGGTCTTGAGCCAGTTCGTAGAGCTCTTCGAAGAGCGCAATCGACTCTTGAACACTTGAATCCCTCAAGAAAGTCGCATGTTCTAAGATATTCATGTAAATGAAAAGAGAGTCATCATATGTTTCTGCAATCTCTCTACCCCTCTCTACCAAATCAATAGACTCCTCTGGACATGCCTCTCTTGACTTCACCATTGCTTCAAAGGCATAGACTAGGGGACTAAAGCAGTTGATGAGGGGATTTGAATCAATCAAAGTCTTTGCCTTCTCAACTGGTTCAAGAAAATCTGGAATGACACCCAAAGGCCAATGATAGAACGCATGAAGAAGGTGTAGCTCTGTCTCCATCCAATCCTCAATAGAAGACTGCAGAGTCTTGTCAATTCCCTCAACAACTGCATCATGATAGAGGAGTTGATCCCGCTGGATGGAATTATGGGCATATCCCCAGGGTCTTACGGATGGAACATCCTTGTACCTCTCCTGGATCAGACCCTTCTTCTCTTCTAATCTACACCACCACGAGTGGACTGCTGCGAGATAAGATAGATTGACTGGAACTTCGTTTTCCAGGACAATGTCACACAATCGATTCACGAAATCATAGTAGCTAGATGACTCCTCCATGAGAGCGTTTAGAATAGACTTACTCTCTTCATCGATGAACGGATAGTACTTTGTAATGGTCCCGAGTGGTTGCACCAAGCTGCACTCCCTCCAGAGTTTCCAGCAATCAAATGGTAAGATAAAGGAAGAGACAAAATATATATAGCGATATCGAGTATATATTATACACGATACGCGATACATAAAACGTGTGTCGTGGTGCGGTGAAGAAGATGAAAAGAGTTGGCGAGCCTGAACGGAAAGGAACCGAATTTGATGTGATGAAGGACACAAGGAAAGCTGCTAGAATCAAACAATCAAAGTATGAAGCGGCCCGAATATACCAAGCTCCAAGGAACGCCCTTCTATACGCTCAACCCATCAGTGGTTTAACAGTGATTGTAGCACTTCTTTTTGTCCCATTGATTACAATACCCGGGATGTTCATTCCGGTGCTTGTTGCTGAGGTCTTTCTCCTCGATTGGACATATTCCAAAGTAGGTGAACTACATCATGCTAGATCATCCATCTCGTACAAATCTGCTGATAGAAGTCCCGAGGATGAGATTGACAAAAAGGTGGCAAGAACAGGACCAAAAGATCAGTTCGTAAGGTAGACCACGAAGAATGTAAGCAAGATACGCGATACGCAATTTTATAAACAGATTGCAGTCAATACGAATTGGGTTAACCATAGTGACCGAAAAAGAAGAGAAACCAAAACGCCTCTCCCTGCGTGAACGTGTGTTGAAGAACATCTCTGCAGATGGATTTGAGGGAGAAGAGCGCGACATCCCAGTCGTTGCTAGGATGAACAAACGGGTCGTCGACACCCTTGACTCATTGGTTGCTATTGGTATCTTCAAGAGTCGGTCGGAGGCTGCGGCTGCTCTGGTGGAGGGGGCCATATCCTCTAGAGAGGACTTTTTCGAGGATATTCGGAAGCAGGCGGCAAGCTTAAGTGAGCGACAAGACGCGGCCATGAAAGAGGCACAGGATGCAATCCTTGGCAAACTCAAGTGAGCTGCAATCAGTGCATGGTTGATGTCTGAGTGAACGACAAGCATACAATTCTGGTTAGTTCAACTATAACTGGTTCTT
>JAEORX010000250.1 GCA_016840685.1 Candidatus Thorarchaeota archaeon | reverse complement strand
GGATTGTATTGCTTCTGTTACTCCTGATAAGTTCCACTTCTGTCACTGTGGAAAAAGCGGAAACTGTTGATAATTCCTTAGAACACACGCCGTCAATTCTATCTTTAAACCCTTTGCAAAGAGTATATGGAATGGACTTTTCGAAAGAGGTCCTCTCAAGTGTCAGCATGACAGAGTATAGAAATCTCGTGAGGGAAATATCAGAGTTTGGTTCTAGATTCATTATGGATGCCGCTGAAGTAAGGCTTGAAAATAATGAAAATGCAAGAGAATATATCAAACAGAAACTGCTTGAGTTCTCTAATGATAGGATAGAAGTTGAAGAAATTGGTAGCTACAAGAATATCGTAGGAAGACTACCAGGATATCTCCCTGGAAACAATCCAGCACTCGCAATTTCGGCGCACTATGACTCACCAGAGTTTTCGCCAGGTGCAAACTGTGATGGTAGTGGAGTTGCAGCAGTCTTAGAACTTTCAAAGGTAATGTCCAAATATGATTGGCCACTTGACATATACTTCATAGCATTCAATGGTCTTTTTGGTTATCGATTCATGCAGGGGAGTCCTCAGGTAGCCAGGGAGTTCGAAGAGAGAGGTGTAGAATTGCTCATCATGTATAATGTTGACACCATTCTGGTCCAAGACTATAGTCTCCCAAATGATGAGCGAATTCTCATGGGGTATGGTACCACAGGACAGATTGACTACCATCGCGGTCAGTTGTGGGCGGATTTAACCCGTATGATGAGCACCAACATTGGAAGTGACAAAGTTGTTCCAGTTCCCTCCTCTGCTTTTCCGCTATGGACAGGGTCGGACCACTATGCTTTCTTTGAGAGGAATTTCAATACGGTTTGCGCCTTTGAGTCAGGCTTGTTAGTTGATACTTCATTTCATAGAGCGAATGACACTTGGAATAACTATCTGTATAATTACGATCTTGGTCGAGAAACCACTGGAGTTATTGGTGCAAGCATGGCACATATCATGGGTCGGACCTATGGTGAGATGACTCATCTGATATATGACTTCACCTTGTCTTATAGTCAAACAAGGACATTCTACATTCCTGTAAGCACCCCGACTACACTGAATCTTACAGTCCGATGGTTTGGAGGGTCTGCTTCCTTCCACCTATTCAATCCCTCAGGGGGATTGGTTTCAGCCAAAGTGTACAACAAATCTTCCGCATGGATGCCTACCAATGTATTCAATCCAAATCTAACTACAAGGGGACTCTATACCCTAATCATAGAAAAGAACACTCCCAGTCCAGTAGGATATAAACTTCAGGTTTCTTATCAGACAGATATCGATGGAAATGGTATTGAGGATAGCCAAGAGTATTGGATTGACCAAGCTCTGTTCCATTCAGATCAAGACAATGACAACCTCAGTGATGCTGAAGAGATTCTCTTTGGTACAGATATGCTAAATGCGGATACAGATGGTGATACGATACCTGATAAATTCGAGATTGATATGGGTCTTGACCCCACCAATCCAGCAGACGGAACCGAGGATGCAGATGGAGACCAACTTACAAATGCTCAGGAATACTCTAGAGGGCTAAATCTCCTCTCCAGCGATACAGACTCGGATATGATGGACGATTATTGGGAAGTGCAGAATGGACTAGACCCTCTCGTTGATGACTCAAGTCTTGATGCCGATAATGATGGGATTACTAATCTTCAGGAGTATCTAGAAGGTACAAATCCACAGGTTCCTGATGAGATGGATATCCCAATTGTGTTAATTGCAGCACCATCTTTGTTCATTGCCCTAATCAGTGCATTTGTTTATGTCACGAGAAGAAAAGAACCCTGGAATTACTAGAGGATGTCATATGAAACAGGAACTCATTATCTTCATTGTTTTCACTAGTCTATTGATCAGTCCAGTTCAGGGCAATTCAGCCACCTTGGATGATTCATTCACTACTGCGTATGCACCAGTAGAAATCGAAAGGGTATATGGCACTGATTATTCTCATGAGGTCTTTGATGAAGTATCTTGGAGTTCGTTTCAGAATTTCATTATCAGACTCACTGAAAATGGATCAAGACCAGTGGGTAATCCTGAAACCGTTGGAGTCAATAATGCCTATGCAAGAAATTGGATTATTGAAGAGTTACAATTAGTTTCTAGAGGTCGGATAGAAGTAGAGGTTCTGGGCGAGCATGATTCAGTTTTAGGAAGACTTCCAGGATATTTACCAGTAGATGCGCCGGCACTTATGGTGGGAGGACACTATGACTCAGTCGTCGATGCACCAGGAGCAAACGATGACGGAACGGGAATAGCTACTGCGCTGGAGCTTGCCAGAGTAATGTCGAGATACAATTGGCCACTAGATATTTACTTTGGTGCCTGGAACGCTGAAGAAGTAGGGCTACTGGGGAGTGCTGAGGTTTCTCAAATCTTGAGAAATAGAGGAGAAGAACTTCTCGCTTATTATAATGTGGACATGTTGCTTGTTCCAGACCCAGATGCACTCATGGGTGAGAGTGTTTTGATAGCCTATCCAGAAGGTAACTATCATTTAGGCGAGTATTGGGCGGATCTTACTAGAGCGATGAGCCAGAACTATGGTCAACACATGATTCGACCTGTGCAATCAACTGATTTCTCAGGTTGGCACCACTCAGACCACTGGCCATTTGTGCAAAAGGGGTACACAGCACTCTTTGCGCATGAGAGTGGGTTTGACTACGATACTGCATACCATACACCACAAGATGTTTGGAACAATCCCCTCTATGAT
>JAEORX010000249.1 GCA_016840685.1 Candidatus Thorarchaeota archaeon | reverse complement strand
TATGGCTTCAGTGTGCGCACCTCGTTCTGCGTAAAGTACTGCGAGGTTTCTGATAGCTTGCACATTCATTGGATCTAACTCAACTGCCATTCGAAAGACCCGCTGCGCCTCTACTAGCCTGTCTTCCCGTAGTAGAAGGTCACCCCAAAGTGTCCAAGTCCATACATTGGAGGTGTCAATGTCAAGAGACCTCTCAATAGCCTCCTCAGCCTCCACTACACGGTCAGACATCATGTAGACTAGTGCAAGTGCATTCCACATAGTCGTGTTCTGGGGCTCGAGCATCATTGAACGTAGGCATGCATACTCGACCCCCAGCTCAGACTTCAACTCCTCAGCGATTCCTACCCTCTGAAGTGCTTCTTGGAAGTGCATTACTATCTTATTCTCATTCTCTATCCCAGTCTCCGACAATTCTTACACGTCCGCTTTTTACCTATGAGCTCCATTATGGACCATCATAGTAGATCTTCGCCAGCTCGACCAACAAGGCGAGCTCCCGTTCCTCTTCATCCGTGAGCTCATCACTTACTGGCTTCGTTTCTGGCTGTTTCACCTCTATCGCCATTTTTGCTTGCATCCTGCAGTCTATTCTCGACTGCAAGAAAATGTAGATGCAAAGACCAATTTTTGAACTATGTTTGACATGATTGAAGAATCAAAAGCCCATTCGTCAAATAAGGAGCATTTAGAATAACGATACGTTGGTTTTTGAGAATAATAGTTTCTTCTTTCTCTTTTTGAAATTCAATAGCCGGTTTTGAGCGCTAACAGAGGTCAAATGTGCAATGAAAACATGTTTTTCGGAGAAAAACTATCGGTACTCATTCAAGAGTTCACCAATCCTCTCTAAGGCAGGTTCGAGATACTCTTGCTCACTGCCAAATCCAACACGGATGAACCCTGGCATCTCAAAGTGCTCACCTGGAGAAATGAGGACACTCTTCTCTTGCAGGAGTCGCTTTGTGAGCTCCAGTGAGTCTATACCATCCTTCAACTTGATGAAACATATAGCAGCAGCCTCAGGAGCAATGGCGGACAGCAGGTCGGAGTGTGAGGCAATCCATCTCTCCATGGTTGCCCAGTTTCGATTCACGACCTCTCGAGTCCGCTTCTCTATCTTGGCTTGAACATCTGATTGAAGTGCATGAGTCGCAAGCCAGTCACTCACCTTTGCAGGGCAAATCGTGGTATAGTCAGAGTATGTCCAGAGCTCTCGGGCCACCTCAGGGGATGGGCAGACCACCCATCCCAATCTCAACCCAGGGAGGCCATAAGCTTTGGACAGGCTTGAGGTGATGAGAGCCTTTTCATAGAGACCGTTTATTGACGGAGCTTTGTGTTCTCTGAGCTCAGCAACACGATAAATCTCATCTGAAACCACCCACACATCGTATTTCCTTGCAATATCAATGATGGTCCTCAAGTCTGTTTCAGAGAGGATCTTACCAGTTGGATTGTTGGGTGTGCAGATAGCTATGGCAGCAGTCTTCTTGGAAACAGTCGACTCCAATCCGTTGATATCCGGGACCCATTCACCATCGACCATTTCGAGCTTGAAGGGAATGATCTTTCCCCCTAGGTTCTTCCAGATACCACCAATCTGCATATAATTTGGAACCATGAAGACGAACTCATCGCGAGTAGGGTTCTCATGGCACAACCACCAAGTCACAACAAAGTTGGCCTCTGCCCCTCCAGTTGTGGCGAGGATGTGTTCTGCAGTGGTTCCCGGGTAGTGGTATGAAATCGCTTCCCGTAGGGAGATGGTACCATTTGTTTGAGGGTATCCAAGCTGAATGTCCAGAAGTTGGTCGTTTAGTGTCTGGCTGTCAAGCAGTTCTCTGATGTGTAGCGGTTCCACACCACTCTCACTAAGATTGTACTCGACACGATGCTCCCACTCGGACTGATGTCGTTCAAGCTCAAAGCGTTCAAGCCTCATATATGAAACACCTAAGTTGGTCAGCAGTAAGGCACCATATGAACTCTACTCTTGCTCATAGTGAGTCAGGTTTGTTGATTCAGATAGGTTTCGTTGGAAAATCAACATCAAGGATTGGTATCACATACCGCTGGATGTATCCAGTTTCTGCGTCATAGGTCACAGTCTTGAGTGTGCTTCGAAAGGCTGGAGCGATAAGCTTCTCATCAAAAGAGTGTGCAAGGAGAATGAGTTGGGCTCTTGACCCTGTGATGAAGAGTGTGGCAGTTTCAATGGTATTGGAAAAAGTGAGTCGGTCTATCCCCGCCATGATTTCATCTGCGATCTTTGTAGCCACCTCGTAGATGGTGTCTGGTTCTGTTAGACCACGAATGTCATAGACCATATACGACTGCGCATGTGTGTTGACTTGCGCCTCCATACCTGTCAGTGCAGCATCAAAGGTATAAAACCACCCCACAAAAAGGGAGAAATGAGAATGAGTGTGCCCCGCTTTTATACGGACACAACCTCATCATCATGTGTTCAGCATGGCAAATGCTACGACCCTTACCTATTGTAGAGATACGCATAAGCCAGTGCTTCAGTGCTCTGAATCTTCTTTCCGTGATTCAATTTTCTCTTGTCAATTTTTAGAAGTTCCATAATACTTCGCCTCCATAACTGCTCAGGGAATCAGTGCAATGACTGATGCATACATTACTAATAGGTCCTCCAAGCACAACATGTCCTAGCCTTAGCTCGTTGTAGCTTATACTCTAGCTCTTCTTTCAGTTTTTGATTTTCAGCTCGTGCCATTTCTTTTCACCTCTCAATGCTTTACTACTCACTGCTATGTTTATAGTATAGAGACTCCAAT
>JAEORX010000248.1 GCA_016840685.1 Candidatus Thorarchaeota archaeon | reverse complement strand
CATGACTTGAAAAATTAAGTCTTTCTGGGAATTGATTCATTAGACTTTTTCAAATCAAGTAACAAGGAATAAACACATTCAAAGGATTATTAATATCCATGTCTTCCTAATCCAACTATCACTTGAATGGAGTATCAATTGATTGTCAAATGGAATTGTTTCAGTGACCATAGACATTGAAGATTGGTATCATATACCTTCAGTAAGCGGATCATCTTTTTCGAAATACAAGGATACTGAAGATTTTTTCTCAAAATGGGATGGAAGATTCGATTATCTGACTGAACCTACAATGCATATATTGGATATGCTAGACGAACTTAGTATTCAAGCTACCTTCTTCATCGTCGCTGAAATTGTGAATCGATATCCAGGACTAGTAAAAGCCATTGATGCTAAAGGTCATGAAATCGCCTGTCATGGCTACGACCACCGATGCTATATTGATAATAAAACCCGAATGCCTCTACACACAAAGAAGTTCTTCTTGAATCAAATGAAACTTGCTAAAGAACTATTGAAAATGGAAACTTCTCAAAGTATTCGTGGATTTCGTGCACCTGCAGGCTATGTAGCCGGTTGGATGCTGGACGTAATCGAAAGCCTTGGATTTACGTATGATTCTTCCGTATCTTCAAACAGTTTGTATAACAAGACTGACAGCCACCTAAGAAAGGTCAAAAGAACTCCTTACTATCCTAGGAAAGGTGAACTGGAACAGGGACCACCTAGAAGACTAATTGAGCTACCTTTTCCATATCTCAAACTTGGTCCAATCAGAATTCCATCGGCTGGTGGTCCATTCCTTCGATTCTTTGGTTCAAGATTCATTCTTGCTGGTATAAATCAAACATTGCGAGAGGGTCCAGCACTTCTATATTTCCATCCTCTTGATATCTCAAGTGCGAGGTTTCCACAGAGCTTTTCAAAACAAAGACCCTTTTATTGGTCTATAAAAGGCGAAGTTATAGAGAAGCGAATTCGTTGGATTCTTACCAAATTAGACTCGAAGTTTGTGACCATGAGAGATTTGGAACGATACTCAAAAAGAAGACTAAGTACGGAGAAACTCCCGCTGACATAAACAAAAAGGTGAGAATAGTGGTTGGGATTTTTGAAAATTCGGAGGTTCTTGTTACCGGTGGTGCAGGATTCATCGGATCTCACATTGTGGATCGGTTGATGGAGCTAGGAGCATGGGTCAAAGTACTTGATGATATGAGTAGTGGGTCACTAATGAATGTAAACAGATGGGGTGAGAATCAAAACTTCGAGCTCATTAAAGGAGATATTAGAAATCCAGAAATTGTTAGGAACGCGGTTAAGGGAACTTCAATCGTCTTTCATCAAGCAGCAAAGGTTAGCGTTCCGTTCTCAATTGAAAATCCAATTCTTGTGGCAGATGTAAATGCGATGGGCACTGTTATTCTCCTAGATGAATGCAGAAGAGCGGATGTTGAGAAAATCGTTGTAGCATCATCTTCATCTGTCTATGGGGAAACACCAATACTTCCAAAGGTTGAGTCCATGACGACAAATCCAATCTCTCCTTACGGTGTTTCAAAACTCACTGCTGAAAGAATGGCAATCGCTTTCACAAAGATATACAACTTGAAAGCAACAGCTCTCCGGTATTTCAATGTCTTTGGGCCAAGACAACGTGGAGGTAGTTATGCCGGTGCAATATCGATTTTCATAAAAAATGGATTTTCAAATCAACCTTTCCCGATATTTGGTGATGGGACCCAGACAAGAGATTTCACATTCGTTGATGATGTGGTTGAATGTAACATACTTGCCGCAACAAGTGATAGAACCAATGGTGAGGTGTATAATGTGGCTCGTGGGGAGCAGATAACCATCAATAGAGTCGCTGCAATCATCAAGAATCTGACAGGGTCCTCCTCGAAATTTCAGCATCTACCAAAAAGAGAGGGCGATATCGAACATAGTCTTGCAGATATTTCGAAAGCGCAAAGAGATTTTGGATATGAGCCAATGGTTGATATAGAATCCGGACTCAAAAAGACTATAGAATGGTCGTTGGATTCACTCTAGCAAAGAAGATAATTCTCTAGGTTTCGTATGCATAAGTTGACAAACACAAGAATGGTGACCAACAGACCGATATAGCTTATTAAGATTGAAATATCACTTGGTTCAACAAACAAGGAGCATCTGCTATGGGTGTGGAGTTGGCTTAAAGGATGTATCACACTCTTAAGACAGCGGTAATCATTCCTGCGTACAATGAGGAGCGTCTCATCCAAGTTACACTTCAAGGTGTGCCCCCAGTTGTGGATGCTGTCTATGTTACAGACGATGGAAGCCAAGACAAAACATCTGAAATCGTATTGAAACTAGCAGAAAAAGATGCAAGAATTCAACTCCTGCAGCATCGAACAAACAAGGGCGTTGGTGGTGCAATCATTACTGGCTATAACCAGGCTTTCCTAGATGGTCATGACATTTTCGTTGTGGTAGGAGGAGATGCGCAGATGGACTGGAATGATCTTGAGAGTCTGATTGATCCAATAAATCAAGGCGTCGCTGACTATACGAAAGGGAATCGATTCATCTACGGCTCATCAAACCATGCTCGAGGGAATGCATGGCGTGAAATGCCTACCCTTAGAATACTCGGAAACGTGACACTGTCTATTCTTACAAGAATTGCATCTGGCTACTACCATCTTTTCGATTCACAAATGGGATATACTGCGATGCATAGGTCCGTTTTTTCCCTCATCGAATGGGACAAGGTTCGTCAAGGTTACGGTTATCCAGCTGAATGGTTGATGAGATTTCATACTCATGA
>JAEORX010000077.1 GCA_016840685.1 Candidatus Thorarchaeota archaeon | reverse complement strand
CACGGACAGATATTGTGCGGCCGTCTTTAGCCTTGTATTCCTGTATTTGCATGCGCTGCACCAATACATCGACATTCAGAGGCTAGAAAAAGGATTGTGGTGTGACAAAACAGACTGCTCATACTTCAGGTGTCAACATTGGAATGTCAACTCTCACACCGGGTCTTGGAAGAGAACAGGCATACACACGATCAAGTTCGATGAAGCCAGTCGCCTCATCAATCTCTCGAAAAGTACCTTTTAGTTGAAATGCAGCAGGTTCAAGGGTCACAAGGGAAATAGCTACTCTTGTACCTTCTTGAAGTGAGAATCCCCTTCGTTTTTCTTCGCCACGTTTCAGTACAATCCTATTCGAGGACGTAGGAAGCATTCCGAACTCTGGAAAGACAGCTGGATACCCATCCTCCGAAATATAGGCGAGGACCTTTACAGCGGCCATCTGTGACATTCGTTTGTATACATTAAGAGGCATATTGCCTTCCTTGGTGTCTTTCTTTGGAACACTTCTTCCAGCAAATTTCGCTTTTAGAAACGAAGAGAGCACCATCATTTTCGAAATACCGTATTTCTCACTTGCCCGGGTAGCATTTGCTACACCTGCACCTCGAGCATTAGTGTATTGATTATAGCGAAAGAGTGGAGTCTGTGCAATGAACTCGTAAATCTTGTCATTATGGTGATAGGACTCGAAATCAGCCTTAATCAACCAACTGTCTAAGTCAGTTGTGAAGACCAAGATTGATAACTGATTGTTACCACTGTTCAAATTCATCCTTGTTTTATAGGTCATAAAATCTCCATAGACCAAGGTTTTATCTTCGTATACAGTCCATGATAGAACTGGCACAACATTAGGTTCTCCCTTGGAGTCTTTTGTTGCCATGAATTTAGGTGTTTCAAAGACCTTCATTGCATCGAGTAGATCTTGCTTTAGTATAGAATCAACCACAGGTTGTAGCCTCCTGATTGTTAACAGGCTTCATTTTCTTTGAATTCTTGGTCATCCCGGACCAGACGACATTTTGGAGACCTTCATCTCGAGCTAGCTGCGCCAGATGCTCCATGGTCTCCTCTGAAATAAGGTCATAATCTTTGAGAGGATACTCTAAGTCGAACAATGCATACTTGTCGATACACATTCTGTTAAAGGCAAGCAAATCATATCGCTCCACAGTTGAGAGATTTTTAAGAATAAAGCGAGCAACAGCACGGATATTTTCTTCATCATCAGTATGTTTTGGTATTACGGGAGTCCTAATCCAAATAGGTTTCCCACTCTCAGCAACGATTTGAGCATTAGTTAGTACCGTGTCCAGTGGAACACCAGTGAATTCCTTGTGTTTCTTCGGATCCATGACTTTGAGGTCATATAGCACCAAGTCAATATAGGGAAGTAAGTCCCGCAATACTTTCTCACTACAGTAACCACAAGTATCTAATGCAACATGGACTCCTTCCATCTTTAGACCCTTTGCTACTTCAAGAGTGAACTGCGGTTGATATGTCGCCTCGCCTCCTGAAAGTGTCACTCCACCATGCGAGGTTTCGAAGAACACTTTGTCTCGGAGAAGTTCCTTTACAAGGTCATCAGAAGCCCAGACCTTTCCCATCACTTTGACTGCACCAGTTGGGCATACATCTTCACAAGTACCGCACACATTGCATTTTGTACGGTCAATTTTCAATCCATCTGGTGTAAGTGTAAGTGCATCTTCAGGACATGCACGAACACAAGCTTGATCGCCTATACATTTTACTTCATACCAGACAAGAATGGGTTTGGGATCAATGGTCTCGATATTATGGCACCAGGAGCATTTCATTGGACAGCCTTTGAAGAAAACAGTGGTTCTTATGCCAGGTCCATCCTCTGTTGAACAACGTTGAATGTTCGTAATGATTCCACTTATGGTCATCAGAGTGAGTGCTCCGTTCTTGTAATAATCTCTTCCTGTAATTCTCTGCCAACTTGTGTAAAGAATGCATTGTATCCTGTCACTCTCACCATGAGATTGGAATATGCATCAGGATTTCTTTGAGCATCACGAAGTGTTTTGGCATCAATGACATTGATTTGTAGAGCAGTTCCACCAACTTCATTATATGCACGAAGTAGGGCTGCGAGTTTCTCAATATGTTCAGGTGTTTGTACCATTGACGGACTGATGGTGATTGTATGAGAAGCACCATTGGGGATGGTTTCAAGGTTCAGTTTTCCAACTGATTGAATTGATGCAGTTGGACCATGAGAATCCATGCCTTGAACAGCACCAACTCCATTTGAGAGGAATTCTCCACGTCTTCTTCCGTCCGGTGTGGCTGCTGTTAGTGGAGCGAGCGGAATGAAGTAGTTCCAAGATAAATAACCAGCTCTGTATTTTCTACCAGTGAATGGATTCTCATGTTTGAATGCCTCTTCAGCCCAGAAAACAGAAAGTTCGCGAGCAATTTCATCTACATAGTCATCATCATTCCCAAACTTGGGGGCTTTGGACCTTAATAGTTGGCGAAGTTCTTCATACCCCTCATAGTTAGCTTCAATTGCTGTAATTAATTCGCCCATGGTCACACGTTGCTCATCAAATACCATCTTCTTTACTGCAGCAACTGAGTCGGCAAGCGTTGCAATTCCCATTCCCTCCATAGTATTGAAATTCCAAGTAGTACCTCCTTCGTTGACATCTCTACCATTCACAGCACAATCATCCATTAGTGAGCTAAGATAAGGAACAAGCTGGTATTTTGCACGAAGCGTATCAGCCATGTTTCCTACATTAACAAGTAGCTCCACAAGAGACTTGAGCTGCGTTTTGATAGCATTCATGAAATCGTCAAATGTCTTGAAAGCCAAGGGATCTCCTGTCTTTGAACCAAACTGAAAACCTGATGAAACGTCTCTACCATCATTCAGAGCTAACTCAACTGCCTTTGCTAAATTGATGTTGACATCAACAGTGTCGGACCTATCATTTCCCTGCATTGTGTTCTCAAGACAACCAACAATACCATAGTCCCATGCATCTTCACGTGGAACTCCCTGCCAGACAAGTCCCTCGATACTATGTTCATCGAAATTCATCAGGAATGGTGAGCCTTGGGCTTTGGAAACAATTTCTGCAACTCGAATCAGAAAGTCTTGCGGGGTGTTTTTATGGAGTCTAATATTGGGTTTTGGTTCAAGGAGGTTCATCTCCTCAATTACTTCGAGAGTCAACCAAGTCAAGTCATTTGTAAGGTCCTCTCCATTTGGACCGCACCCGCTTAGGGTAATTAGTTGGCCAAAACTAGAGTTGATACCTTGGTTAATACCCAATCGGCCTTGGTAATCGTAAACATAGTTGTGTTTTATCCAATAACACTGGAGGAGTTCTTTCGCCTCTTCCCTTGTTAGTCTACCTTCCTGAATATCTTTCCTATAGAATGGATACATGTATTGGTCCCAGCGTCCGTGGGATAATCCTGCCCCGGGATATGATTCAGCAGCCATAACTAGCATATGAACTAACCAAAGTGATTGTAGAGCCTCATGGAAAGTTGAAGGAGCCTCCCAAGGAACTCTACCACATATTTCTGCAATTTTCAGAAGCTCTTCCTTTCGCTCAGGATTCAGCTCGCTATTAGCAAGTTCTTTTGCTTTCAATGAATAGCGATAAGCGACATCTCGAGCTGTTTCACAGCTATGAATCAATGCCTCAATAAATTCACGATGTTTGGGTGTAAGATCATTATTCAATAGAGCTGTGTATTCCTCAGCTAATCCTCGCATACCAACTCTCATCACTTTGGCATAATTAGGGATAACATGCCCAGGAATCGAGGCTCCAGTACCTATTCCGTGATCATTTAATCTTGAAGCTAGTTTAAACCACTGTTCCATGTCCTTGTTTCGCCTTGAGGTTTCAGACTTGTTGAGAGACTTTGAAAGTGCTGTGTTGAAATTGAAACCTACGATAAGCTCACCATCCAAAATTACTATGGGCATGTATTTAGTCATTACCTCATGGAAGAAAATCGCTCGTCTCAATGAAAGGGCATGATTCCAGTAATCTTCTGGCAAATCGACTTTTACGACCATTGCTTTTAGAGTCTGGTTAACTGAAGGAAAAAAAGGGTATAAAGCGGGCTCATTTGCCCAGTCGTGGATGGAGTAGACCTCATCCCATTCTGTACCAGTGGTAAAAGCATACGGTTCATTAGTAATTTCGCGGGCATTAAAGGTGTAGAAGTGAGTTCGCAATTTCTGAATTCGTTCAGAGAGAGCTTCAGGAGGAGACCATATTTTAATCAATGGTTTTTCTTTCTCATCAACTGTCAAGGGGAGAGCACCACCAGTCTATTTTGGAGTAGTGAGAATCCCATCTAATAAGATTACATATTTTGATATGATTTGTAAAATCTGACGAACAACTTCTTATGCACTTTGTATTATCTTCAACATGGTGGGATTTCGTGTCAGAAAGAGTCAGCAATGTAATGGTTTCATGTTCGTTTGGAATCTTGTTACTGATGATTTCGTTGGCCTGCGCAATTGTCCTAGGAACAAGTCAGCTGGTACCAGTTCCTTCTTATACAGATCTAAGCGCATTTTTCTTTGGAGCTACATTCGCTCTTATTGTGTGTTCAATTTTGGGTGGACTTCTAACTAGCTATGGACTGTTTCTTATTTTCAATGGTTCTCGAATAACAGATAATGAAAAACAGGTTTGATCTATTTTCTGTAATCAGTACATCAATGTGACTTGCGCTAGCCTTAAAAGCAGTACAATTTCTCGGAGGCCGTAACCGCCCGAAATCAGAGTACTGGGTATCAGGAAGGCTACAGAATGAGAACAACGAGTGGAATGTTTGCGCTCCTCATTATCATCATGATGTTTGTAGGAGCCGCACAGACTCAAATGCAATCAAATATTGCTACACAAAAAGACCCAAGCCTGATCATACCAAATGAAGCTTTGATAGTTTCAGGATACGATTCTCCCAATATTACAATATCCTTAACAAGTCCAGTCAATGGGAGTTCAGTGTCAGGTACGTTTGACATAAACGTGGATATCACATCTGATTTTGGAACGTTGAATCTGACTCTATTCATTGAAGGGTCAATCTATAGTGCATACAACCAGACCACTATTGGTACGGGTGCACAGGCAATTACTGTCGATTCCACAACTCAACCAGAGGGAATGTTGAATTTCACGCTCTTCTTCGAGTATCTGGCTGAGAAGGAAACCTACTACCTTCTCTATTTTGTCGATAATGATGGTGTGAACTTCGAATTCTTCCTGTACTCTCCTGCAAATGGTAGCACTCTGAGTGGGGTAGTCAGTATTGATCTCAACGTGACTCATGACTATGGAAATCTAAATCTAACACTTCTCATCGATGGAGTCCCTCATTCTCCTTACACGCCATCGCTCATAGGTTCAGGTGACCTCAATATCATCATTGATACAAGCAATCTCTGGGAAGGTTATAACAACTTCACATTCCTTTTCGAGTATGATGTGCTTGCTACTTCCTTCTCCAATGTCACATTCTTGGAGTATCTTGTCGATAATGATGGAGAACCCATCACTGTGACCCATCAGTCGCCTGCATATGGCTCTGCTGTATCAGGTGTTTTCAATCTTACACTGCTTATTGGTTCAGAATATGAACCATTGAACCTGACTCTCTACATTGAGGGCGTCATTCAACCAGACTACAACAATACTTTGATTGGGATAAGAACCCAGATAATCCAGATTAATACAACTGGTCTGCCTGAAGGGCTGCTTAATTTTACACTTGTCTTTGAATACAATGTGACAGGTGAAAACGCCATCAGCTCCTACTTCGTAGAGTTCAATGTCAACAACCATGGAGCTCCAAGTGTGGAAATAGTTACACCTAGTGCGCTCACTAGAATAAGTGGAGATAGTGATCTCTGGCTCAACATAACTTCAACCTACACCGAGGTCTACCTCAATATTACTGTTGATGGAAGCCTTGTTCCTGAGTTCAATGCAACTCTGGTTCCTGTCGGTGAAGGCAATTATACACTCAAATCAGGCAGGTATGAGAATGGTAATCATATTGTTGGCGTCACTGTGTACACCCCAGAGGGAGAATCCTCCACTGCAACTCGAGAGCTAGTGTTTCTTGACCATGTTAGGCTATTTGTCCTAGAATTTGCATCTTACGATGAGGTCTCAAGTGACGCGAGCATTCCTATCAGGATAGAATCACCATACGACAACGCCACTCTGTCGTTATATATCGATGAGATCTTGGTTTCAGAAGTGAATAATATCACTGTCTTTAAAGGACAGAACACAATTCGATTTAATACAACACTATACTCGGAGGGAGAGCATAACTTCACTTTCCGAGCATATGACGACTTTGGGCATTCCTACTCATTCACAATACTATTGATAATCAACAATTATGGTCCTCCAGTCCTGCGGTTCACAACAACCGCTGATGTGGTCATCGGTCTTGCCGAGTTTGTTGTCAGAGTTGATACAGACTGGACCACACTGCAAGTAACTATCTATGTTGACGATGAGCTGTCTGAGTTTCTTGTCAGAAGTGGTGATGATCTCGTTAGTGGTCACAGCAATCTCACTATTGATGTGACCAGTGGATCTTTCACATTCTACATTGATGTTGGTAACTACACCAAAGCGGAACATGTTGTTCGAGTTGTAATGATGACCCCAGAAGGAGAAACCTCCGAAATCGAGAGAGTGTTTGGTTTTGCCACCTTCAGAATAGAGGAGATTGTCAGTGTACTACTGCTCTTTGGAGTAGCAATGCTCATCCCACTCTATCGGCGAAGGAAAGGTCAACCACTCAGACCCATCATTATACTTGACTTGGTGTTCTTCGGAGTGGTGATTGTTTCATTCCTTATTCTTGGCGTCAGCTCTCTTGCCTTTCTCACCTGGCATGTGAACCTCGCCAGCATATGGGCAATTGGAAGCACACTCGTGTTCGCAAATTGGGTGCTTCCATTCGTAATGTCTACTGAAGAGGAAGAATCACAATAGTCGTGTGACAGGAATATTAGTCGACATCTCAGAGGACCACTTAACAGCTGAGTTAAAGACACTCAGCTGGTCCTTTGGAATGGTTGATTGGACTTTCTTCACCCTCCATTTCTGAGCTGCGCCCGCAGTCCTAGCAATCACAATATCCGCTGCAGATAGTCCACGTTTGGTCACATCGACAATAAACATAGCTGTCTTTTGATCAATTTGAGCAATAACTCCAACTCCTATCAATCTCTCATCAGCATAGTACTCAAATAGTTCGCCTCTAGATTTTCCATCAATCACAATGGAAACTAATTCAGCAAGTGATCCAGGATATGCGATATGCGAGAAACGCATTGATTTTGGGAGTTTTGTAACCTCTCGGAGTCTGACGGTCTTTATCCTTGGTGTTCGCATTGATGGTATCTTAGTTGGAGTAGTACTGATATTCAGTATGGAACCCCTTGCGAAATATTTCACTTTCATCCAATAGTTATACGAAGCAGGGGGTGTGGTTGCTACAACCCGCACAGCTCTCCTTCCTCTTAACACATCCTCAGCAGCCCTAGTCAGCTTTGTGCCAATCTTTGTTTTTTGATTACGCACATCGATGTCAAGATTGCGGATTATACCCACCCTTCCTGAAACAGGATTCTTCTCTACTCTGAATACTATCTCTCCTATCACTTTCCCTTTTTCCTCAGCGACAAGCCACCCCCACCTCTCAAATGCCACTCCCCTATGTTCATCCTTGACCTGTTCTACAGTGGTATACCCACCCTCTCTCTGTCGGTAGAACCAGCGAGTTCCCTGATAGACCTCTAGAAGGTCTGCACAATCATTCATCATACCCTTTCGAATGGTGACCATCGATGAGAGCCCCTATACAAAGCAGTCATCACTCAGGTCAAGTATAAAATAAAGTAATGTAAGACAATCAAGTTCCTAAAGAGTCACTGAGTCGAATACTCCTCTCACTAAGCTCTTTTGCAGTTGGACCAAAGAGATACAGTATTGGTTCAATACCAAATCCACCTGGTACATGTATAGCTGGAAAAGTAGTTCTAGGACTTGGTTTTTGACCCGTTTTCTTCAAAGACATAGCAATCTTAATCGCGGAGCTCTCTGGGTCCTTCAAGGAGAGTACCTTGAACCTAGTGTTCATGGCATTTCTCACGACTTCTGATTTCCCACTCACACAAAGACATGCACGGATGCGAGGCCAAGAATCCTTTGCACTGAGTAGGAGCTCGGCTGTGTGCTGTGATGCTCCGAACCTAGGACTGACGAGAGCTCGAGCATGTCCATCAATACTAGTAATTCTTCCAGGAACACCCACAACATCACTGACTGTCTGAGCACTGTCATTACATGCTACAAAGTTTGCCCGAACCTGGGGAACAATATTAACGAATGTTTCAGATTCCTCTATGATTTTCAACGCTTCCATGATATCTCCAATCACGAGTGCTCGTTCAGCCAAATCATCATCTCTTCCACCTAGCAGCTGCGAACAGACTTGACAGTTTACTGCCTTGAGGGCTGTTACTTTATCCTGATGCATTTCACACAAGGTGGATCCAATACGGGATTGCATACAGACTGAACAGATCTCCCTGACGACTTGATCTGATTCAGCCTCTCCTGTCTTTATCATTTCAACTAGTCTTTGGGAAAGTCGATCGATGTCACTGACCAGCTTTGTCTTGATAGGTGGCTGACTCAAGTACTTACTCACTGCAGCTTGTGTAAGATCCATCTTGGAGGCAATTTCAGTTTGTGAGAACCCTTCCTCCTTGAGAAACCTTGCTACGAAGGTCCTGACTGTTCGTAAGAAGTCTCTTTGCACAATCTCGCATGGCGGTCTCATATTCAATCACCTTTAAAATCTATAACACTGTTATAATAAGTGTTATAAGAATGCTTGCATGCACTCCTCTAGGTGATGTAGTACATGACTGAATATCCAGTCAGAAGAGACCCTAGGAAGATAATTGCAGTTGTCACAATATGCGTGATTTTCGTTGTCGCTGCATATGCCGCGGTAACTTGGTGGAAACCTAGGTTTGTTGTATACACATACAGTAGTTTTCTTAACTGGGGGGATGAAGGGGCAGAGGTTGTTCTTGAACGAGCATTTTCTCCGTTCGAAGAAATGTATGGAGTAGACATAGATGTCAAACTCTTGGAAATGGATGCGAATGGGATCATATCGAAATTGGTAGCAGAATCAGCGAACCCAGTAGCAGATGTGGTAATAGGAATTGACAACATCCTCATTCTTCAAGAAGCAGCAAGGAATGTCTTAGAACCATATATTTCACCAAATCTGAGTTTCATTAATGACACTTTTGTGGAACTACTTGACCCAGATCACTATCTAACCCCCTTTGATTTTGGATTGGTCACTTTAATTTACTCCACAAACACAATAAATACTACAACTCATCCACAGCTTGGAAACCTAACATTCGCGGATCTCGCAGATACAGAACTGGCATCTGCCCTTGTCACTGAGAATCCTCACTTCAGTAGTCCAGGCTTGTCATTTTTACTTTCTCAGATTGCAGTCTACAAGAAGATATTGCACCTAGATTGGACAAATTGGTGGGAAGATGTCAGAGAAGACATTGATGTTCAAGAGGGATGGACAGAAGCTTGGGAAGTGTGGTCAGGTGATCCAACCAAACATCTCTTAGTCAGCTATGGAACAGATCCAGCTTATTCCGCGAACTATCTTGGTACAGCCCCAGATACAGCAGTTGCCATGTTTTCCTATAATAACCAACAATGGGCGTGGATGCAAGTAGAGGGAGTGGGACTGGTTAAGAATGGTCCCAACCCGGACCTCGGAAAAGCATTCATTGATTATTGTCTTAATGCCACTGTCCAAATGGAGATACCACTAAACCAGTGGATGTTTCCAGTCAGAACAGACTTGGCCCTACCCAGTGTTTACCAATACGCCATTCATCCAGATGAGGTTAGCGTTCTCAATCAGCTTCTAGATCGTACAGAGATTTCTCTAAATCTATCAAGCTGGCTTGATTTGTGGGATACAACCAGAACACCTTAGACGAGGGAACTGAATTGAAAAGGCGAGATTTTGGGAGATATGTGATACTAGCATTCCCGATTATTCTCCTTTCTTTGTTCCTACTTTATCCGGTCCTCATTGTCATACTACAGGGGCTCCATACAGGGACTTCCTTTCAAGATGTCATTGCATCGCCCACAACACGATTCATAGTCCAATTCACATTCTTCCAGGCAACCATTAGCACACTAATGGCGGTGCTCATTGGTCTACCTGGAGCATTCCTGATCTCACGTTTAAGATTCAGGGGCAAGTCGATTGTGAAGGCTATGATGATAGTGCCTTTTGTCCTCCCTCCTATTGTTGTGGTGGTCGGATTCCTTGAAATGTTCGGACCCTATGGAGTCATCGATTCCATTCTGATGTGGACTCAGGGATCAAACACATCAGTTTTCAATTTAGCAACAGGTGTTCCTGGAATCATTTTAGCTCATACGTTCTATAATGTGCCTCTGGTTCTCCTGATGGTTTCTGCATCTCTTGAACGGCTTAATCCAGAGATAGAGGAGAGTGCAGAAATCCTAGGGGCTAGTCCAGTTATGCGTTTTCGACGAATCACGCTTCCCCACATCATGCCTTCTATTCTTGCATCAGCTGTACTAACATTCATGTTCTGTTTCATGTCGTTCCCCATTGTACTTGCGTTCGGTCGGGGAACCTACATGACTATCGAAGCTCAAATTTGGAACGCATTCAGAATTTTCGATTATGGTGAAGCTAGCTCACTCACGATAATCCAAATCATCATCACTCTTAGTTTAGCCTATGTCTACATAAAACTTGGAAGACAGGAAGATGAGGTAGGAAGAACAGCTTCAATTAAGACTACTTCATTCAATCGATATGGAATGCTAGAGAGAGTATTGATAGTTGGATATTTATTTTTGATTGTAGTATTGGTTCTAGGTCCTATCATAACAATTGTCAGAGCTTCAGTCTTTGATCCAATTGCACAAAGTTATACAATGGAGGGATTCGTGAATCTATTTACGTGGGGCAATCAGGGCGGTTTTCGATATCTTGTCAATTCGTTATTCTATGCAGGACTTGCAACAATTTTCGCTGTGGCACTTGGCATCCCACTCGCAATAGCCATGAGGTCTCGTTCAAAGACTGTGCCTACACTTGCGTCTGCGATGATACTTCTTCCCCTTGGAATCTCATCCATCACTGTAGCATACGGTCTGGTTCTAGCCATTGCAGTTCCTACAGGTCTCGTGACCAATCCTTGGCCAATTATCGTTGTGGCACAGACCATCATTGGACTTCCATTCAGTGCAAGAGCCATTGAAATTGCAATGAGTAAAATAGATCCAGCGCTCTTGGAACAAGCAGACTCTTTGGGAGCATCGAGAATTCAAAGACTTCTCTATGTTGAGTTACCTCTTCTTGCACCAGGAATTCTAGTGGGAGGTGTCTTTGCATTTGCCATGGCGATAGGTGAGATGTCTGCCACACTCTTTATTGCATTGCCGCAGAATTATACACTTGCTGTAGCTATCTATAACTACCTTGCAGTGCGTGCGTTTGTTGATGCTGGAGCAGCCGCGCTTGTCCTTGTGATAGTTTGTGTCGTCGCTTTTTTGGTGATTGAGAGAATTTCAGAGGGAAGCACTGGAGGGGCTCTTTGATGGTAAAAGTTGAATTAAAAGGTTTGATACGAGAGTTTGATGATGGATCAAAGATTGGACCAATTGACCTTCAGGTGCAGGATGGCGAACTACTCACACTTCTTGGTCCAAGCGGTTCCGGGAAGACAACCACACTACGCATGGTTGCAGGCTTTATTGAAGACGTTGGTGGAAGCCTGTTATTTAATGGGAGAAACATGGTCAATGTCGAACCACGTGAACGCAAGATTGGCATGGTGTTCCAATCAGTTGCGCTTTTCCCAAACATGACAGTATTCGAGAATATTTCATTTGGGCCAGATATGGTGGGCTGGTCTAGAGAAAAGACCATTGATAGAGTTGAAGAGCTAGCGGATCTTCTAGGCATTCATCATTTGCTATTGAGAAGAATCTCAGAGGTGAGTGGTGGAGAAGCTCAAAGGGTTGCCCTTGCAAGAGCATTAGCGACTAATCCAGAACTCCTCTTACTTGATGAACCATTATCAGCACTTGACCTGCAGCTTCGCGAGCGTCTTCAAACAGAGATACGTAGGATTCAGAGAAAGCTGAAAATCACGACTATTTATGTCACCCATAGTCAGGATGAGGCATTTGCCATCTCAGACAGAGTGGCAATACTAGATAATGGCTTAGTTGTACAGGTGGGTACACCAGAGCAACTCTATGATTCCCCTGCAAATGAATTTGTAGCAAGATTTCTTGGGAGTGGGAATGTAGTATCGGGTCGTATAACAGATATCTCTGAAGGGCGTCTTTTGGTCGAAGCCAATAATAATCTGTTCGAAATACCTGGAGATGGAGAAATCAACTCACAGATTACCTTTAGTGTGAAACCTGAAGATGTTTTGATTTCTGATGGGACTTCATCTGGATGGGCCGAGGCAGAACTGGTAGCGATCACTCCTCAGGTAGGCTCTTTCAAAATCACTCTAGACTTCAATGGTACTCCAATTATCGCCCTCACTTATGATGAGGAGTTAGTCAAACGCATGAGAGTCAATGGTGAGAAGACCATCACTTTTGCATTCAAACCTGAATCAATCATCATCCTCAGAGGATGATTCAGAGAAATCTCCTGGAGGAGGGGGAATATGTTCTCTTGTAGAGTCTGACTCATCACCCGGGGGTGGAGGTATATGCTCAGCTATAGGTTCGGGCAAAACTTCAGCCTCTGTCTCTGGTTCACGTGCTGCTTCAACTTCAGCCTCAATAGGAGACTCTGATTCAATAGGTGGTGCTGGAGATGTCATGAGAAGCTCACGATCAACCAGTGCAAGTACTTGACTACGAATATAGGAAGGGGAACTTGCCATATCAGGAACATCATACTTGGTTGACAAATATCGCATCATGGAGAGTGTTGCTCGTTTCTTTACAAATACAAAGATTACTGTGAAGTTCAACATGATGGCGAATAATGGACCAAGTGGTACTATGATGATGAATAATGGGACCCAAGGTGCGTCAAAACCAACATTTAGGGTTAATTCAAGCCAGACAAGGATGATGTCAACTCCAGCGAAGAACTCCAGGATGTCTTCTACATCATCTCCAACATTACTCAGACACCTATCTTTAACATCAAGATGAAACAGCCCAGCTTCCTTCATCAACCAGGGACCATAATAGAAGAGCATTACTGTAAAGGGAAGAATGACTATACTAGCTATCATCAAGACTATGCCAATAGAGATCAGTTCACCTGTTTCGACATTTCTCATCAACTCAAAACCAAGGATTGTGAGTGCAATCCCAACAACAAGTACTGATCCATAGAGAGATCGCCGAAATGCGGATACCAAGGACTCATCCTCAGGATCTGGCGACATGAAATAGTCTCCAGCATGATGTTTTGCATATCTGTGAATTCGAAGGGGAAGACTGACAGTTCGGGGCCACTTGATTAGAATTGCACACAGGATGAGTGCGAGAATTATGGTACCAATTGATGCAACCAACATATACAATGTATATGGAATAAATTTCGAAGAATCAAAACTATACACGCCTGAGAGGTTCAGCAGAGATAGAAGTCCCCACGTTGAGCCTAACATAATCAATGTTGACGCAGCAAGACCAAGTAGGAGTCTTCCAATGCTGAGTTCCTGAGCTTCATCGAATTGTCGCTTATATGGACTTGTGTACCTCTGTGTTTCTTCCATCGCGAACAACCGAATATTGTTAATCTGCCTTACTCATAAGCCTTCTTGACATCAATAAGAGGCAGATTCTACTTTGGTATCTAACACAATAACAATCATATACCACAAAAAGCGAATAACCAATACACTGGCTGATATCAAACAGCTCCAGCAATACATGTTCAATGAGTAGCGTCGTGATCTATCATGGTAGTAGGCTACGAGGTTTCGGAAGATGGGACCCTGAATGAGGTCGAGCTGACAAAAGATGAACTTGAATCAACAAAGGTAGTCTGTGTTGTTGATGATGAAACAAAAAGCATCTACCTATGGAAAGGGACTCAAGCTGGCATCAGAAGGAAATTCATAGGAGCAAGAGTGGCAACCAACCTTAGAACAGAGTACGGGTTTCATTTCAAGGTACGACCGATTGATGAAGGAGAGGAACCACCCACCTT
>JAEORX010000076.1 GCA_016840685.1 Candidatus Thorarchaeota archaeon | reverse complement strand
AGAGAGTGAAGTGAATAAGAGCAAGTGCTAAGAATACTTGAGGGATGGAAACTAACCTGGATGTAGTTAGAAATATCATAAAGGCCAAGTTTTCAGTTAAGAAAGAGAGAACCAAAATTGCGTTTGATTCGAAACTAAGAATATTGCTCGTAGGTTTTCTGTAGAATTTAGCACCATAATAGAGTTCATAGATACCAAAAACAAAACTCAGAGATATAATATAGAATGCAATATAGAATCCCGGATACCATATGAAGATTGAAGAAAATACAAATGCTGCGTACCATAACAATACACCACGCACGATTCTCAGACGCGGTAGATTTGTTGGAATCTCCTTGGATTCAGTTTCTTCAGAACTCATACAACTCCTATCCATCCTTTCCTTATGTACATCACTGAAATAGGGGTATGTTTTGCTGCCTTTCATCCTTCTCTGCTGTGCTCCCGCATGATTTCCTGCTGGACCTGAACAACTTCACCACTTGTATTGCAAGCAGCATAAGCATCGAGCCACTCCCGATTCAGAGTTATGAATGATACACCCCACTTAAAGACAGACAGGACATCCTCTGCTTCATCAATCATACCAAGAATATAAAGAGCAGCCGCCAACGCTTCGACGGTGGATAACTTCACCGGTTTGTACGTATTGATTGGATTAGCTGCTAGGAGATATGGCAGAGACCTCTGTTGACCGGCTTTTGATGCCTTGAATATGCTCTCTGCTTGTTTCCATGAACAGTCCAATGCGACAAGACCTGACTTCAAGACAGATTCTCGGTCAGCAGGGGAAAAGGCTGTTTCAGAAACAGGGTTTAGAACGGTTGACCCTCGTGGAATTTGACGCATGCTTCTCATAATCTTGACCTTGTTCATTCTACCTAAACGAGTACCTGTGCACTTCTTTGGATCACACTGGTCGGCATGATAGACTATGAGTTCGGGGACAATGGTCACGATGAATTCCACCAACAGCTCTTCTGACAAAGAGCAAAGGATTTCTGTGTTACCATACGCCAACAACTGGAGGCATTTCATCATGCTCTATGAGCCAGGCAACTCCTGCGAAATCTGTAACCTCGAGGGAAAACCACTCTTCACATGTAAGATGTGTAATGCTCGAGTGTGCGCATCTTGTCGGGTAGTAGGTGATGAAGTCTGTATCAATTGCCAGGAAGCCAGATGCCAGGTATGTGGTGAGTATTTGGCATCTCGTGCTTGTAACTCCTGTGGTAAATTGGTCTGTGAGGACCATGGAACTAAGATTAACGAAGTTACGTTGTGTGACACATGTCGGATGAGTGACTAATGAGTAAAAAGTTAATTCAGATTGGAATGGATGATATCGACAGTCCAGGTGGTGGTTGTACCACACACTTTGCAAGCATTCTTGTTGAGAAGTTTGATGAAATGGGTGTGCAATGGACTGATTATCCAAACCTCATCCGTCTGAATCCTGGGATTCCCTACAGGACTCGAGGAAATGGTGCTGTAGCCCTTCGCTTCGAAACAGACCAAAATAGAATTGAATCTATTATTTCGATGATTGAAAGACTGCTTCATGATTATGTGGAGCAGGAGTATCAAAACACGAATCCCGGAGTAGTGATTCTTGAGGGAGAGATGCCAAGCAAAGTACCTGTTTTTTCGCAGCTTGCTTTATGGCGTATTGTCCCAATTGCCTTCGCAAAGAGGATTATACAGGCATTCAATATCACTCATTTAACAACTGGGAATGGTAGAGGTCTCATTGGAGCCCTAGCAGCAGTTGGCAACACCTTACATGAGGATCACACCTACGAGTACATAGGATACCGGGCGCTGGAAAACTGCCATGACCACCGGGGGGTCGACGTGGAGTCGGTACAAAAAATGGACGAGGACTTGAGGGACTGTGTGTTTTCAAATGTTGATACAGTTACAGGCAGAGTAATCATTGAGCCTCATGGACCAGACCCAGTTCTCTTTGGCGTACGTGGCGAGTCAGCTGAGTGTGTGATTGAAGCTGGAAAGAGAATCAGGACGAGACAGCCTGTTGACAGGTGGATGGTCTTTAGGTCGAATCAGGGTACAGGAGAGCACCTGAAACATCAAGTGGAAATAAAGCATCTTAGACCCTACATGGCAGCAATCGTTTCAGGTATAGTATCAAGTCGACCCAAGATGATTGAGGGGGGTCATGTTATCTTCAGCATTGCTGATGAGGAGAAATGGAATATTGATTGTGCCGCATACGAACCATCGGGTGAGTTTCGAGAGGTGGTGCTAGAACTGGTGATTGGTGATCGTATCAATGTTCATGCCAGTGTACGACCAGCATCCAGAACGCATGGACTGACACTTAACTTAGAAGGTCTGGAAATCAAAGAACTTGCGAAAACATTCAAGATCTCCAATCCTATTTGTCCTGAGTGTGGCAAGAGGATGAAAAGCGCAGGAAGCATGAAGGGCTATAAATGCGTGAAGTGCGGCCACAGAAATCTTGAGATTCAAAAGATAATGACTCCAATTACGAGAGACCTTCATTTGGGACTGTATCTGCCCCCAGAAAGAGCACAGAGGCATCTTACCAAACCTCTTGTTCGAGTTGGGAAGAATAACCTTGGCAGTCTAAGGACTCCTGTGAACATTTGGCACAACTAGAGTGATAGAGAAGACCCTGGTTAGCTAGACTCTTCGACCTCGACGACCGCCAGGCTTCCTTGTACCGTCATGTGGCATTGGTGTGACTTCGTCGATGATGCCAATTCTGAGACCTGCTCTGCTGAGGGCACGGATTGCAGCCTGCGCTCCAGGACCAGGTGTCTTGGGACCATGACCGCCAGGAGCTCGTACTTTGATGTGGATTCCATAGATACCTTTGTCTTTGGCTTCACGTGCCGCTTGAAATGCCGCCTGCATTGCAGCATGGGGAGATGACTCGTTCCTGTCAGCCTTGACCATCATTCCACCGGAATATCTGGCAAGTGTTTCAGCACCAGTAATATCAGTGATCATGATAATGGTGTCATTATAGGAGGCATAGATATGAGCAATGCCCCACTTGTCACGGTCGTCTTTACTCAATGTCCTCATCTCCTTCAGGACCAATGTCATCATTAGTCACTGGTTCAAACTCATCAGAACGAGATTTACGTTCGAATTCGTCAGCCTCTTCGATCTTTGCTGCAGAAGCACGGATAGCCGCATCTGAGGCAGCAATCCTTGCAGGGTGCGAAGCATCATTGAGCGCGGACTTTACTGAGTATTGGATTCGGTCCTCTTCAGCCTTTGTGATTATCCGTTGTGGTGTATTGACTCTAGCTGTATCAAGAGCGATGTGACCGTGGGTCACAAGTTGTCGAGCATGATGCAGAGAACTTGCCAAGCCTTTTCTGAAGACGATGGTCTGTAATCGTCTCTCAAGTAGATTTTCCATGGTAAGGTCAAGAACATGGTCTAAGGTAGGTTCAGTAGTGAGTATCCCAAGACGGGTGAGTTTACTAACAAGCTCACGTTCACGCAGCTCTCTCTCGGAAGGAGGGAGGGCTAGCAATTGACGAGCCTGTCGACGATAGTTTGAGAGCTCAGTTCTATGTTTCCAGAGCTCCTTCTTGTTTCTTAGTCCATAGAGACCAACCATCTGCAACTCCTGTTCAAACCGATCACTGTCAAATGGCATCTTAGGAGAAACGTACTTCTTTTTCTGTTTGCGCGGATCACCCATTATTCATTCCCTCGACTATACTTTCTTCCTTGATACTCCTACTGCTACTCCACCGCGCCCAGTTGTTCTAGTGTGTTGACCTCTGACCCTGAGACCAAGGGAGTGTCGAACACCTCTCCAAGACCGGATTCTCCGAAGTCTATCAATGTCATTTCTATGAGCAAAATCGATATCAGCACCAGTCAGATGCAGCATCTTTCCACTCTGTCTGTCTCGGGGACGATTTACATACCAGTCAGGAAAACCAGAAGATATGGGATCCTTGATTAGCTTCTCAATCTTTTTGATGTCAGAGTCAGAAAGATAACCGAGTCGCTGTGAAGGATTCATTCCGAGCTTTGCTATAATTACTTGGGACAACCTGAGGCCGACTCCTTTAACACGGGTGAGTCCCTGTAGTAGATTCTCCTGTCCATCAATATCGCTTCCCGACAGACGTACAATATATCGATACTCTTCTGACACGGTCTATAACCTCATCTGACTGGTCTAAGACTTGTTCGCGTCTTGGAGTTGCCTTATAATCCTTATTATCAAGCCGCAGTCTTGACCCATTATTCTTGAACTTGGTGGTGTTCAAATGGAGGTGTTCTTAAAAAAAAGATGAGAGATGGGAATATTGGATAACAAAGACTCAGTGTTTCGTGAGCCAAAAGTCACATCATCAATACTCGCTAGTATTCCAGACTGTTTGTATAATATGCTTGAGGAATCAGCACAAAGGGCTGCTGAGAGAAGAACATCAATCTTGATCAGTAGCAATAACCTGGCAAACCGGTTTATTCTGACGCGATGGGGAATCCGTTCTTCACAACGTCGACGATTCAGGAACTTGTTTAGCACCATAAGAAAACAGTGCCGTGCAGTTTTCCGTAACTATTTGGCATCGAGGAAGATATCATGGCATATGAAAAATGAGAAGATTGTTTTTGGAGTGTTCAAGTTTGACGAGGTCCGAGGAAATCTGATTCTTGGATTTGTGCCATCATGCGGACATCTAGATTGGAGATATATATCTGATGATTTGATGTAGTTTATGATTCATTCTCAATACAGAGGAGTTGCTCTACAGGATGGTCTGGTAAATCTAAATCAAAGTGGTCAGAGAGAACCGCTACGAGAACCTTAAGGAAATTTTCCCTATATGCGAGGTCAATCGCGACCATTGCATAAGCTGTTGAACCCATGACCGTACTTATCGCTGAGGGATCCAGGGAGTTGGGAGTGTCTTGCTTGTTTGCAAACACTACTATTGGTACCTCAGGATACTCTTCAGAAATTTCAGACAGAATTTTTTTCGATGCGATGATGTTCTTGAGGGTTGAATCAGTTAGAAAGAATATCATATCCGTCGCTGAAAAATCCCATAGCCGTCTAGCAGATTCGTGACCAGCGAAGTCAAAGATCACAAGTTCATAATTGGCAAATTTGATGTCTTCAACGACTTCAGTGTTCACAGCAATCGTTGGAGTGTACTCCTCAGGTGATGGTCGCCCCATAAGAAGATGTAATAAAGAGGTCTTCCCAACACCACTCCGACCTACAAATGCAATCACGAACCTGGACTGTACAAACCGGGAGATAAGCTTCTCATAATTTGCCTTGACTTGGTTTGTAGAGTGTTTGTTCATCTCCCTTCGAATTGATCTTGATGCTCTGGTGATTTTATTCACCAAGTCCTCATCGGGTTCCTCAAGATCAGAAACAAAAATGATGATTGCTCCACCGCAATCTCGACTGATGAACTTGTACTCGTCAATTGATACTGGTTGGTATTTCGATCTCTCTGAGTTCTCAGTCATTGAGTCAAGTTCGGAGAGGTATCGATTTGTGTACTTTCTTGGGATTGGTTCTGTCCAGTATTCGGAAGATGCAATCTTGCGTTTGTTTTTTGCATTCAGCAAGATTGTACCGTATATCATTAAACCTAACCCCTTCTCAAGGGTCCAATTGCACTGTTATTATTCTTAAGCTGTTTTCATATAGACCACTATTCGTATTTTGAAGTAGAATAAACATGTTCAAAAGTTGTGCTAAGAAGAAGATTCAGCAAGTCCAATTGATCTTGCTGAGATATATGATGCTTTTCTAAAGTTTCTTGCCACTTCTGTACAGACCAACAAGATTCAGGATTATCGCCATCCCGGTAAAGAGTCCAACTAGGAAATCTATCAAAGTTCCTTCTCCAATAAAACGGTCAAGGATAATGGCTGTTGCAAGACAAATTCCGCCAACTGGAATTAGTAGGTCATCCCGTAATATTCCCAATTAATTCACCAAATCAATCTCCACTAGATGTTTGTAAAGTGCATATTGTTCAGAGCAAGAATGAGGGAAAAGATGAAAAGCAATGCAAGTTTCTCTGTTCTTAAAGCCGAGGTAGCCAAGCGGCGACGGCGGCAGCCTGGAGATGGCGATTGTATGACCATCTGTCAAACGGTTAGCTGCTCTCCCTTTGGGAGGCATGTAGGTTGATCATTGAGTTCAATCTTGCTAAAGTTCAAATCTCATCCTCGGCGCCATCTACTTTTCAGGCTCAAAAATTGACATTTCACCCACATAGCTGATGCTCATCATCTCTTTGACTCGTTCAGGTTCCTTAGTATGTCCAAGCACCCATGCAAGTTTCACTAGAGCTGCCTCGGAGGTCATATCATGTGCGCTCATGGCTCCAACCTCCATGGCTGCACGACCGACCTCATAGATTGACAGGTCAGCTTGTCCAAAAGCACACTGGGAACTCACTAGGACAAAGCATCCATGATCAATAGCTTGAAGAATTCCGCCTGTCAGGGCATTCTCATCGGTTGGTATATTTCCAGACCCAAATCCCTCAATGACGATTCCATGATACCCCATGTCTACTATTCTTGTCAAAGTTTCTGGTGGCAAGCCAGGAAAGACCTTCAAGAGGAAGACATGGTCATCTAATCGAGTGTCAAATCGTGGTTGAAGACCGTGAATACGTCTTTTTCGGTTGTCATAGAGAATGATATTTCGAGACAGAATGCCGATTGGAGAAGGATCCATTGAGTCGAATGCATCGTACGAATTTGCTCGTACCTTCTTTGCTCGAGTCGCACGATGTATCTCACTATTGAAAACGATGCAGGTTTCCCCGAGGTCTCCAAAAGCAGCCACTCTTATCGCATCAAGAAGATTCCGTGGACCATCACTCCATGGTATGGAAGCAGGAATCTGAGCCCCTGTGAATACAATAGGTCTTCCAAAGTCTTGGACCATGAAACTCACCGCCGCCGCTGAATAGGTCATGGTGTCAGTACCATGAGCGATCACTATCCCATGCAGGTCAAGAATTTCCTCACTTATGTCTTTGATAGCACTGGCTAGCTCCTGCCAGTGATGTGGTTGCGCATTGGCTGAGTCAAGTTGGTACAGTTCTCGTTGAATCACTTCAACATCTCCCATTCCCTTTGGAAGCCTGTCAAGCAACTCCTCAACTGATAGACCTGGTCGCAGTGCATGCGTTCTTGGGTCATAGACACTTGAGATGGTCCCACCTGTTGTGATTAGACCAATCTTCACTTTCTCATCAGAAGCCAGTTTGTACACCCAAATATGGGTCGTGAAAGCAGATTTATTCATGTTGTGATTAGTTGATTATGAATTGGGTGACTGGCATTGTATGACCTGACCGTGATTGGTGGGGGTCCAGCAGGCGCTACATGCGCAAGAAAGGCAGCAGAAGCAGGACTAGATGTCCTCTTGCTCGAGAAGGCAAATCATCCTCGGGATAAGCCGTGTGGTGGTGCACTTGGACCTTTTGCAGTTCAAAATCTCGATCTAGACATTTCTCCTATGATTGAACACATCTTCCATGGGGCACTGGTGCACACGCCTTCTCAGAAGAAAGTGATATTGACAAGCAAGAACCTCACAGGGCATCTGATTACTCGAAGCAGATTTGACTCATATCTTCTCCAGAAAGCGGTTGACGAAGGAGTTGAGGTGATTCAGGGAGTAGAAGTAGTGGGTTTGGAACAGCTCAAATCGGGGATACGAGCACTGGCTGTGGGGGACTCGTATAAGTCACATCTATTGGTGGGAGCGGATGGAGTTAATAGTATTATAGCGAGAAAATTGGGTGTTCGGCCAAAATGGGCATCGGACCAAGTAGCAATGTGCATCTCTGCAGAGGTTCCATTGAACACGAAGGATGTTGAGTCAGTCATGATGACCCATGGTGCAGAAGGATGTCCTGTAATCGAGCTCTACTTTGACCTAGTTTCATGGGGATATGGCTGGTGTTTTCCCAAAGAGAAAGGACTTAGTGTTGGGGTTGGTTGCCGCCTTGACAAACGGGAAGACCTTCGTCATGCTTGGGAGAAACTAGTGACAAAGATTGAGTTGGACAAGGGTATAGAGCTTGATACCTCAAGGAAGGTGTCGTCAAGGGTTCCTCTTGGGGGTAAAATACATCGCAGCATTGCACGAAGGAGCATGCTAATCGGAGATGCTGCAGGATTGGTGTCACCCATAACTGGCGAGGGAATATCATACGCGATCCAGTCAGGATCTTTGGCCGCGAAGATAGCTTCTGAGGCAGTTGAAATGAAAACACCCACTCATGTCGTGGAGTATGACACTCAATTAAAGAAGAAATTAGAGAAGGAGCTTATTGACTCCAGATGGATAGCTGATATCCTTCATAGGTCGCCTAAACATTCTGAATTGCTCTTCCAAATGGTTGATGAAGACCCCGTCATGAGGAACTACTTTACTGATGTCTTATCTAGAGTCGTCCCATTTTCGAACATGAAGGGTAAGATTGGCAAGCGGATGCTGTCAAAGCATCCACTCAAAGCCCTGCAGCTGGGACTACGCTGATGGCTCAATGTCCGGATGAATTCATGATAGTTGCAGTTCCATCTTTTCTCAGTCTGATTCTCATCAGATCATGGGCAAGGACTGAATTTGGGAAGATTGGTCGTGCTTCTCCTATCACTTCCTCCCCCTCGTGATATCGCGGACTCCAATGGGTCAATATAAGCAATTTGACGCCTGAATCTTTTGCAAGTTCAGCTACAGCGGCTGCGGTCGAGTGACCACGCTCTTCAGCAAGTACTGCATGGTCAGTGGTATACATCGCCTCGCAAATTAGAACATCAGCCTCTTTTGCTGCTTTTCGAAGTGTATCACAAGGCCTAGTGTCTCCCGAGTAGACAATCTTCAAGGGTTTTGGGGCTGGCTCTGTCACATCATCTGATGAAACCATAGTCCCGTCTTCCAGTTCAACTGATTCACCAGCAGCCAGTGCTCTCCACTGTGGTCCCTGAGGGACACCAAATTCCTTCGCTTTTGCGGGTAGAAACCTCCCAGTCGAACGAGCCCATGTGACTTCATAACCCAGCGCATACCCACGATGGTCCACTTCAAAGGCACGGACCGAAAGGTCTTGTTCATTGAATACCTTGCCCGGACCAATAGCATGCACTGTAGTTTCAAAGGTGGTCCCTAGATTGATCGTTGACTGGCTGACCTTGACATACTCAATGAGTTCACTAGGTCCATAGATGTTAAGTGGTTTTGTTCTACCGAGGAGGGAGAACCTCAACAGAAGGCCTGGTAGACCCAGGACATGGTCAGCATGAACATGAGTGACAAAGATTGCCATCTTCTTGTTGAGTCCTAGTTGTGCCCTCTCATATTGTCGTTGGACATCTTCTCCAGCATCTAGAAGCAAAACCCATCCTTCATAGCGAATAGCTATTGCTGGATGGTTTCTCGTTTCCGTTGGAATTGACCCGCCTGAACCTAGGAACACTATCTCAATCATGAGTGACTCAGTAGAACGACGGACATTGTCCAAGATTAGGGTTGCGTCACAGACACATCAAGCCAAATCAAGTGGTATATCCGTGGGAGAAGCCTCCCTTCTGACAACACTATAGGTCAATGCATCAAAGAACTTGGAAACATCCCACTTCCAGCTATCGCTCCTCCTATCGTACATACTAGCCACCTTTGTGGACTGCCCTGAACCTGCTGCTACAACATGTGCACTATAGTCATGAATTTTTGAAGTTTCATCATTGAGGACTTCTATTAGATAACGACCCGATCCTGCGGGCAATCCAGAAACCAGTAGGACCTTTTTTTCAGAGGAATCCTCGAGGCTTTGGATTCTGCTCTGGTATGTTATTGGTAGGTGATTCCATGCAGGTATTATATCCCCAGAGCATTCTGGACTGAGAAGGCAGACCACTCTGTCACTAAGACGTGGAATATTGACTCGTGCCCGTGGTAGAACTACTCGATTCTTTATCATCTGAGCTCGTTTTCTGAATGCTGTTGAGGCAGACAGTCCTGTGGATGTCACTATATCGTTTCCAGTACTGTCGTATTCATCAACAAGAGCATCTATAATCTTGACATCAGCGTATGTGAAGCGATTTGGTTTGCGTGGAGAAGGTGTTGCTACATCAGCTAGTAGGAGGGGGTCACCTCCTTTTCGTAGCATCAAGCGAAAATGCAGGAGATCAAGGTTCCATCCATCCTGAGGATTGAAATATCGACCACTAAAAAATGGTCTTCCATCTGAAAGCGACCAGACCGATACACCTCCTGTGCTACCACGGAAGGATCTAATCGTTTCTAGAAGTTCCTCTCTCTGTTGGTGTGGTATTGTGGCCACAACAAGGACCAAGGGGGAGTATCCATCGACCATGAGTGTCTTCTGCACGTAAGGTCCTGATAGAACCAGGGAGGGGGATTCAAAGATGATAAGTACGCGTTCCAGTCCGAGTTTATGGGTGTTCAGCATCCCAACTGTCTTCAGAACCCCAGACTCGCTAAGTCGTTTCTGAGCCCGTCTTGTCTGAGCATAGCTTAATCCTGATCTTTCAGACAAGACATTTAGTGTGACTCCAGGATTCTTGATTGCAGCCTCCAAGAATGGGAGCTCGGTCCTCGATAGACGAGAAATGTTCTCCTCCCAGAGATTGACAATGAGACTCATGATGTCTCTCTGAGATATTATTGAAACACCGCCTAGATTGACGACCTCCTCCAATCGTCGGGTCAAGAGAGAGGATAGGCTTCCTCTATATGAGGTGACCATTGTGCGCAGCAATTCAAATTCAGCATCAGATTGAAAGACCTGTAACTGTCCTCCCTCTTCGAAGGTCTTGACAAAGCGCAGAATCGCAGTTGCGCTCGGTGAGAGTTTGCTTTCGTATTTCGGACTTTTGTCCTCAGTCATTACTGCTTCATCCTGACCTTGGGCTTCAACTTCTGGCTGAGTCACAATAAACCCTCACAGACTCTGTTCTAAAGGCGAGTAATACCTATGATAGAACGTCTTCAGGATACCATAAAAGGCCGTCAAAGAGGGGTACTATCCTTCCAGAGAGACTCAAAGTAACTGCTGCTCATCGCTGCGAAGATAGCGTGGGATGAATAGATACCAAGAAACTCGTCACTCCCTTCGCCCCCAGCCAGCATGATCAATGTGTCACGATGGTCAACCACAAGACCAGCCCCAAATACACGGCTTCGCGTTCTGACCTCAAACTTTTCGGGAATTAGTTCTTTCAGTGTATCTGTGATTGAGGATGTAAGGATGCGAACTCTCGCTTTGACTTGTAGGACTCGTTCAACAACAGTGTCCACATCTTCTGCTGATAGGTCAAAGGATGGTAGAGACAACAGAACTTCCTCTTTGGCAGCGTCTAACATCTCCATGGCTTTAGCAAGGATTGAGGCACGACCATGAATCACCCAGACATCGCGTGGGGTCACCTTTGTTTCCTTCTCAAATAGGGGTTGGAGTTCCTCCACCACCACCTTGCTTGACTCCTTGAGTCGCTCCTCCCAGTCCAAACGAACTAGTCGCATCACCTCTGTTGGAGCTTTGGCGATGTAGGTAGTGGGTCTCCCCTTCTTCACCTGAATGAATTGTTTGTCTTCCAGTCGACCAAGCACATCGTAGATTCTCGAGTAAGGGACTTTTGATTTGGTAGAAACATCGGAAGCGCCCATCTGTCCCCCTGCAACCAGTGCAAGGTATGCTTGGGTCTCGTATTCTGTGAGACCAAGTTGCTTCAGCGCCTTCAGGGTTCCCTCACTCACTGACATCTTTGTTCCATCTCAGAGGTTATTCCTTTCTTTCTTAAGGCTTGTCAACAGTGGAAGTGTACCATCTTAGAAATCCCTCAAATGCCTTTGTCCGGTGTGATATACTAATCTTCTCCTCAAGTGTGATCTGTGCGTATGTCTTCGAAAACCCATCGGGCACAAAGATGGGATCATACCCAAAGCCCTCAGTACCTGCTGGGCGGTCCGCTACAGTTCCTGTCATTGTTCCCACAAATGTTTCCAAGTGTTCACCATCGCAATAACCAACAGCAGTCTCGAACCTCGATGCCCGTTCAACTTCATCTGTCATAAGCCGAAGAATCCCAGCATAGCCTATCGTCTTGAGTATGATGGCCGCATAGGACCCCGGAAACCCCCTGAGTCCATCAACAAAGAACCCTGTGTCATCGACAACAACGGGTTTCTGAAGGACATCAAAGGCTGCCTTTGCTGCCACTCTGGCAATCTCTTCTACGCTCTCAGAACGGACCTCGTGTTTCTTGATTGTTGTGGTTTCGAAGTCCACATTGAATCTCTTAAAGAGGGGTCTTAGCTCCCTGAGTTTGTGCTGGTTTTGTGTTACAAGGACAAGCCTATCCTTTGACATAGGCTATGACCTCTTTCATTATCTTATAGGATGAACGCACCTTCTCCAAGTCGAACATACCGCTCGAATTCCACATTATGCAGTGTTCGAGGCCCTGCTTCGCAAAGTCCTCTAACAATCCAATCATGGTTTCTGTATCGCCGGACATGTAGAACTCTTTTACGACTTCTAGGGGAACCTTGTTGATAGCCTCTAGCGTGGTCTTTCGATCATATCTCATAGGAACATAATCAGTTAGTGAGTGGAAATTGTCACCAAAAGGATGCTCATATCCAAGACGTTTCCATTCAACACCAGGATAGAGAAGGGTAAATGCCTTGGCCAGTGGAGTGTTCATCATTCTCTCGCATTCTGATGTGTCTTCATCCATTATACACCAGTTCCATAATGCAGCTGTGAAGGTGCCTGTTTTACCGAGCTTTTTCCTGTGGTTTTGAATCTCTTTCAAGCGTTCACCATAACCACTTGGATTCAGACTTGTCGGAATCCAGCCATCGCCATATTCAGCTGCGAGTTTGAGCATCTTTGGACCCATGGCTGCTATCCAGATGGGTGGGGGTTTTCCCTCCTCTGCAGGTCTCAGAGACATGACTGCATCTTTGAGTTTCCAATATCGACCGTCGTAGCTGAATGGCTCATGCGTGTTCCAAACCATCCGGATAATCTCAAGAGCCTCGCGCAGTTTTGCGACTTGGCCAGAGTACTTCAGTCCATAAGGCTCGACATTCTCAATCTCTCCAGCCCCAATGCCAAGTACTGTTCTTCCTCGACTGATATGGTCGAGGGTGAGAAAGGTTTGCGCAAGAAGGATTGGATGACGTCTGAGTGGTTCAGTCACGGAGGAAATAAGCTGTACCTTCTCAGTCACAGCTGCACATGCACTCATGATAGCAGATAGTTCATAGTATGTGTGTGGTGAATTTTGGAAAAGCGCTAGCGGTGTGATGTCAGGTGTCCAGATGCTCTCAGGTATGAATCCGGCAAAATGATCCGGGAAGGCCATTGAATCATACCCCAACGAGTCGATTGTCTTCGCATTCTTCAACGCATTTTCCCACGGTGGGAGAAAGGGACCGGGAGCCCCTATTTTGAGGTCGTGTATGTCAACCACTATTCACACACCTCAGCAAAATGAATCAAGACCTTCTTGACCTTCTCGAAGTCCTCAAGGTGCATGAACTCGTCTAGTCCATGTATATTATTATCCGCTCTGAGCGTGCCATAGCACACTGTTGGTATGCCATGGGAAGTAAAGTAGTGACCATCATTCCCTCCCAAGTCAGCTGCAATCACGATTCTAGGGTCTACAACATCTTTGACCGCTTCGTGGAACTTCTTCACGTATTTGTTCTCGGGGTCAGAGCCCCAACCGGCATATTTGGTCTTGAACTCGATGGATGCCTCAACACCAGTCTCTTCCTTTGCCTTCTCAAAGAACTCCTCAATGTCCCTGACGACATCTTCAACATCTTCTTCAGGGATGGTTCGACAATCGAAGGAGATCTCAGCTTTCCCGGGAATCGTGTTGGTCTTACTCCCAGCATTGTAAACAGTCATTGAAAATCGACCCCAGAGCGTTCGATGAGGGCTGCCTGGGGGAGCTTGTAATTTGGATTCAACCTTTCGTCTGATATCAACATAATCAAGCATTACTTGCATAAGTGGTATTGAGAGGTGAATCGCATTTGCAAATTTGAAGGGATACCCGGCATGTCCCTGAACACCTCGAACGGTCATCGTACCTGAGATGACTCCACTGGCACCCATGCTGACATACTCAGGACCCGAGTCAACGACTATCCCGAAGTCACCCCTTATCTTTGGAGGGCCGTTGATGAGGTAGTCTATACCCCAAATGCCACCAATCTCTTCATTTGGACTGATTAGTATCTTCCAATTGACCTTCGACGTGCCTTTCTTGATGAGTTCCTTTGCAGAACTGACCGTAGCAACGATGTTGCCCTTGTCATCGCTAACACCACGACCATATGCCTTTCCCTTCTCAATCGTCAGCTCGAAGGGAGGCCTTTTCCACTCTTCTATGTCCCCGGCAGGGACCACATCATAATGTGTGCAGAGAAGAATTGTGGTCTTTGCACCAACATCCATGGTGGCTACAATATTGGGCTGTGGGATTCCATCATGCATCGAGTCAAAGACCTCAACCTCAAGACCAGCCTCTTGGCAGTACTT
>JAEORX010000075.1 GCA_016840685.1 Candidatus Thorarchaeota archaeon | reverse complement strand
AGACCTCACAGGTCTATTCATTGGATCTCTTGGGAGCCTTGGTATTATCACAAAGGTGTCATTGAAAGTTCACAGACGCATGAGGTTCTTAGACTACAACACTTATGGCTTTGACAAAGTTGAGAACGCAGAGCAGTTTCTTGTAGAACTAAAACAGAATGACATCAATGTACTATGGGTCGCTCTCTATGAGGGGCGTATTCTCGAGTTCTTCCTAGACATGGTGGGAGAGGAGTATGGAGTACCAGAATACGACTGGCCTACCTACACTGCATCTGTAGCCATTGGAAGAGTCAGAGATGACCAACTACTAAGTGACATGCTGGCTGCAAAGGAAGTCTGTGAAAAATGTGGAGGTCATGTCATTGGAATCAAAGAACTGCCCAAGAATGAATGGGAAGACCGCATGCGAGAGCTAGCCAGATCTTCTTATGTTCATGGATGGCACTGGCGGATTCTATATCATCACCAACCACCTGCCAACTGGCACAAGTCAATGGATGCACTCTGGTCAGTCATGAATGAACATGGAATCTTGGGGCACACCGCAGGGTTTCTATCAGGTCATTCCAGCTACAACTGGTATCCACAGCTTTACTTCGACCCCCAGGATAAGGAGGAAGAAGCAAGAGTCAAAGAAGCGCATAGAGACCTCTCCCGACGACTCTTCAAGACCGGGGCAGTTCCCTTCAAACTCTCTGGATATTGGAAGGAGGCTATCGAAGACATGGATGACTATATGTCAATGCTCAGATTGCTCAAGAAGACAATTGACCCAAACAACATAATGAATCCAGGCGTCCTAGGTGGAATCTGATACATGACCAAGATAGACCTTGATGAGCTCGTTGAGAACTTGATGCAGTGCCGCAGATGTGGCATCTGCCGGGATGCGGTGTACGAGGATAAGGGATTTGATGGAGTCTGCCCAGTCTGGAAGAGCTCTGCAGGGTTTGAAACAAATTTCATGCGAGGCCGTATCCAGGTTGCCCTCGCCCTCCTTGATGGCACTCTTGAGAAGACTGCAGAGAATGCGGAGGCGCTCTTCACATGTACACTCTGCGGTAACTGCACAGAGATTTGTGCTGCGGAGTTTGACCCTGCAGAGTGTCTTGAGAAGGTAAGAGCAGTAATGAGGGACATCCCAAATGAGGTTCGTGATACAATAACAGAGAGAGTAATGCATTATGACAATCCTTATGATGATAACAAGCATCTGAAGAGGGATTGGGTCAAGGAAGTTGGTTTCGAGATTCCTGCGAAGGGAGAGATCCTCTATTTCACTGGCTGCACATCTAGTATGAGATTACCAAACGTAGCTGTATCAACAGCAAGGATACTCAAGGCAGCCCATATTGATTTTGCAGTTCTCGAAAACGAATCATGTTGTGGCAGTGTGATGCTTCGCACAGGTATGACAGTTGAGGCTGAGAGGAATGCTAGGAAACTCGTAGAGTCAATCAGAAGCTCTGGAGCTAAGAAGATACTTGTCACTTGTGCGGGATGTCTTAAGACCCTTAGAGAGGACTATCCAAAGCTGGGTTTCAATCTTCCTGAAACCCTGCATGTGACCGAGGAGCTACAAGCGATTGTAAGGGGGAGGAAGCTCAAGCTAAACTCACTTGGTAAAGGACTCAGGATTACATACCATGATCCGTGTCATCTCTCAGGGAAACTTAGTATCTATGACGAACCAAGAGAGATCATCATGGCAATTCCAGAAATTGAACTGGTAGAGATGCAAACAACAAGGGAAACTGCCATGTGCTGTGGAGCTGGCGGCGGTCTCCGCTCCTATGACCCGGAACTTTCAAAGAAGATAGCAGCTGACAGAGTGAGGAGCGCAGAGCATGTCAAAGCTGATATGATAGCAACATCATGTCCATTCTGTGAACATAATCTAAAAGCAGGCGCTGAGCTGACCAGAAGTACCATTCGAATTGTTGATGTAGTAGAATTACTAGCTGAAAGCATTGAGTAAAAAGGAAAGAGGGTATCCGCTACGACTGTAGCGTTACCCTGATGTTTTTGGTTTTGAAGAAGTTCTAGTATCCCTCACTTCTATCGCGGTAGCCTCCATCACCACGGCGTCGGTCTCTACCACCATAGCCGCCACCTCTCCGGTCTCGACCATAGCCTCCTCCACCGTAGCTTCGGCCACCACCACCATATCGTGGTCTCCGTTCGTGCTCCTCTGCACTCATGTCAACATCGCTATTTACCTCTTCGATGGCCGCTTCGGCTTCCTTGATTGTCCCATAACGACCAATGTTGAGACGAAGATGTCCTTGAAAGAGAGTCGTGTATCCATTCTCGAGTCGATAGGTCTTCTCAAGCTCGACTTCATCAATCGATGCATCCCAGAGAGGGACAGTCACAAGACCTGTGCTATCGCCAACGACTGTGTCGCATACACGATGTTGCTCACCATCAGCTCTGGATGTCACTTCCCTGACTTCGCCTTTCTCGACGATTTTGAATGAGATGTTCACACTCTTCATCCTTGGCTTAAGTTCTGAAATCTGAGCCTCAATCGGCTCTCTCTCTTGATATCCCATAGTATTTCACCTTGGATTTGCAGGCTTTCAAAAGTAGAATCTTCCTCAGGGATCGCAAAGCTGTGCCTGGAACTCTGGAGCATGTGATTCAACTAAACTTTGAGGGCACTGCTAGCTCTCGTGGTGACAACATCCCCTTTAAACTCTTGGCTATATAGGAAACGTGGAAGGTGTGACACTCGATCACCAAGAGTATCTCATTCCTTCAGTTCTCAGAGTCATTACAAATGGAGTCGCTTCACTAGTTACTTTTGCATTATCTGTAAATGAAGAAGAAGGTGGACGATGGTGGACACCTAGACTTGGTGCCCGCATTTTTTCGGGCTCGAGGTCCACCCTCTTTTTGTTATTTTGAACATGAGTGGCGCTCCAGTGCACACGTTGCCACAACACTTCTCTGAACCCACGTGGGTGAGAACACGAATTTCCCTGCAGATGGATAATTCGTATACGCCATGACAATGCGGTCGCATCGTTCCCACGACTTCTTGACGATGCGCGGAGCAACGGGGCGTCCAACCATTCGTCCAAAAAATAGTATGCAACATACCAACATAAGTCCTTCCCCTACATGCTAAACAGGCTAACTATTCTATACTCATAGAATAACTTATAAGAAATTTACAAGATTTTGAGAGATGCGAGTCAGAGGTGGCACATTTGAATGGAATTAAGGTGGCTATCGTTGGAGTAGGCAACTGCGCAAGCGCACTTGTTCAGGGTGTTGAGTTCTACAAGGATGCAAAGGCAAATGGGGATGTGGTTGGTCTTGGACATCCTGACTTCGCTGGATATCATGTGAAGGATATCAAGTTCGTTGCAGCCTTCGATGTGATCGACACTAAGGTAGGATTTGACCTTGCTGATGCCATCTTCGCAGCCCCGAATAATGTCATGCGCTTTGCAGAGGTACCTAAGACTGGCATTAAGGTCATGAGAGGGCAGGAGCTTGATGGCGTGGACGACATGCTCAGAGCACTTGTGAAGGTCTCATCTGAGAAGGAGGCTGATGTCGTCAAGGTGCTAAAAGACTCTGGAGCAGAGATACTCATTAACCTTCTACCAGGCTCCGCAGAAAAAGCTACTAAGTTCTATGCTGATGCCGCGCTTGAAGCAGGTTGCGCCTACATCAATGGGACCCCAATTCCAATTGCCTCTGACTTGGAGTGGAGCAAGAAATTTGAGGAGAAAGGTCTCCCCCTTGTAGGCGATGACATTCAAGACCAATTAGGCTCGACAGTTCTACATCGAAATATCCTTCAGCTCCTTGTATCCCGGGGAGTAAGGGTTGACAAGAGCTATCAACTAGATGTGGGTGGGGGTGCAGAGTCTCTTGATTCACACTATAGAGGAAGGATGAGAAAGCGTGGGGTAAAGAGCAAGGCAATTAGTCAAGATTTGCCATATGATGCCCCACTGGTCGCTGGATCAAGTGATTATGTGCCTTTCCTTGATAATGCTCGAGACTCATACTTCTACATCAATGGAAGACAATTCGGAGGAGCCCCTATCAAGATAGACATACGCATGGAGGTCACAGATGGACCAAATGCAGGACCAATACTTATGGATGCAATAAGAGGAACCAAACTAGCATTAAAGAGAGGGCTTGCAGGTTCTCTAGAATCAATCTCGGCATATGGATTCAAGATGCCTCCGACTCCTACGACCATGTACAGAGCTGAGCGATGGGTAGAAGAGTTTCTCTTGGGTAAAAGAAAACTCTAGTCAATCACTTGTACTGCTTGAGATACTCCTCTAATAGTGATTTTAGTCTGTCCAGTTTACTGATGACAATGAACTCCATTTCTTCGCCAATTTCACTTAGAGTTTCATTGAAGGAGATTACGCTATTATAGTCTTGAATGAGGGTTTCCTTCGATGCATTGTTTCGTGCTGATGGATCAAAGACAACTATTCTGTTCTCAGGCTCAAAATTTACTACAATACTTCTCTTTAGATACATCACTTTCTTACATTTCGGACATTGGACTCGATTTGCTTTGCCTGCCTTCAGTGCTTTGATTATTTCTCGGTCTTCAGACAAATCGATGTGATCAACAACATTAGTTTCATAGATGTTATTGCACTTCGAACACTTCACTTCTGCTACACTTGTGCTGACCAAACTCGTCACCTAAACAAGACTAGGAATCTTCTGTACCTTCTTAAGAATTCCGTACTGTACTTCAGAATTCTCAGTTCATCTCAGGATCTTTATCAACCTTAAGTTCATCCTCAAGAATGTCCTGGAGCATGTCCGATTCTTTTCCCTCGGTCTTTCGCTTGAAAAGAATCCCGGTTATGATAGCAGTCAATACGATTGACGCCACAACGATTGGCATTGACTCGAAGAAACCCCCTCCCAATGTCAGACCGAAAAGGGCAATTATTGCACCAGCGATTGTGACAGCTACTTTTCCAATGAAATAACTGACTATGAACTTTACTGGATTGTATCTTGTAAGACCAACATAGACAATCAAAGGGTCATCAGGAACAGGAGATGCTGCCGCTATAAAAAGCGCAAGAGCTCCCCATTTCTCTACACGCTCTCTTTCCGCATCGAGTGACTTCAATCGATCCTTAGAGAGTACTGCCCTTGAACCTCGTACAACATAGAAATGAATCAGTTTTGCGAGGGTGGCTGTTAGAGCTACGATAATTCCTATGAGGACAGACTCTAGCATCCCAACTGGACCAAAGATTGAGAATGTTAAAACCGCAGCTCCTGCGAGGACCATATTGCTAGGACTGAGGAAAGGAATCATGTTAATAGCAAAGCAGATTACGAAGAGACCTAGATATCCCTGACTTATCATATCGATGATAAACTGGAGAATGTCCTGCATGCGATAGACACCAATGTTACTGCTCGCAATCCAATATTTCTGAGTTATTCAGCAACTTTCTCGACTACCACTCTTTGGACACCATCTAAGACCTTGAGTGAATTCTCTAGCTCTGCAAGGTCTGAACTAAGTTGCCCGGGGTTGAAATAGCATTCATAGAAGCATCTTGTTCCTCGGAGACACACACCCGTTGAGAATAATAGATCAACGAGACCTGCCTTCTTGAATATCTGAGACAGTTTTGTCAAGAAGTCATTTGTGAGTTTCCCGATTTCAAGACTGAGAAACAAAACTTCGTCACTCTCAAGGGGAAATATCTTAATGAGTCGGTCTTTATGTACCAACACCATTAGACCTTGACCAGTTCCCATGGCGTTCTTGAAGGCAGTTGGGAATTTTACGGTCTCACTTTCATCAAAAACTAGTACTTTTCCGGCGGTTGCACCTTCATAGGCTTCGTCTGACATCAGTTTTTGTCTCCGTAGCGAAATCCTGCTGATGTAACTTCTATCCCTCGAATATAAGTCTGTTTGGTCTGGTGAGTGGTCCTTTTGTAGTATCATCAGAAATGGTAGTATGACCTGTAATGACATTGAGCGATGCAGAAAAAGGCTCTTTTCATAGGATGCGGGAGGTTTCAGAACTGAGAGTGCAATATCAATGCGAATATAGATTGTATCTCAAACAGAAACTCGGCGATGTTCATTCAAAGGCAAGTAGTATTGGATTGAACTTACACAATCACGTGTCCAAAAAAGATGCAACTCAACATGTAGAGAAGAAGGACAACCTCATACTCCTGTTGATAGTAATCATGACTCTGATTGCAGGCTATCTCTGGGTCTTTGGGTGATTTTATGGATATGGTTAATAGCTTGATCATGATGATCGTATTCTTCATTGGAGTTCTTCTTTTACTCTCATTACAACCCAAGACAACGATGATGACTCTTGGGATGAAAATGAGAAGGGCAAAATCAGCTCAAGAGAGTCTAGCTGAGTTTATCAAAACGAAGAAGAATCGATGGGGGATTAAGCAGTACTATATCTTTTCTGAGGAGAATGTCAGATCTTTGGGTCACAGGTTTGTTGGGAGATTTGACAGTGCAATCCTTCACTGGGAGGATTCTCCAGTCCTAGATGCCATTATAGAGTATAAGTTTCCAGTCAAACACATCCCTAAAATAGCAAGACCCGAAGATGTTTTTCAATCAGGTCTCTATGCGCTTGCCCTTCTTGAGAGTGGAGTTTCTTGTTCGTCTGCAAAGCTGGTGACCATCTACTGCCCCCAAGAAATAGCAATGAGTTGTCTTGATCGCAAATCAACTCGAGATTGCTGGAGATGTGGAAGTGCCAGTGTGAAGGTGACTCGATTCAAACCAAAGAGTGTGCTCAAAAAACTGCAAAGACTTGATGAAGTCTGGTATAATGGGCGAGTACCGAATCCAACTCAAGAGCCACATAACTGTAGAGTCTGTCCATACAGCAACGGCAGATGCAATTATTCTCTTATTTAATTTCAAGACAGTGTGAATACAGCAACACAGACCTTTTTACGTCACAGACTCCACACAAGGATGCCATGGTTCATTCATTGACAAGACTCCTGACGCATGTGATGAACGCAAAACGAGACCTCAAACGTGCATACTACACAACACGCAATCAGGACACGAAACTGGATACAAAGGAGCTGGTAGCAGCAACAATTACACTCCAGAAACTGCTTGAGGACCTAATTACTAAACGACGAACAATCCGCATTGCAAAGAAGATATTAGAAGACCGCAAGGCAGAACTGACACTTAGGCAATGGTCTACGGGCTTCCCAACGCGAGCGAAAGATTTTCTCTCTAAATCCAAGAAACTGGAGCAACAACATCTCCGCAAGTATCAACAGGTTTTCTTAGAATATATCAATGGTATTTGCAATGAGTTAACTAAATGGATAGAAGACATAGAAACAATGAGAGGTTTACCTCGACCTCCCCGAGGATAACCTACCACCTTAAACGAGCAGCCATACCACCAAACGCCTTCAATTGCGCTCCTGATTCTGTTTGGTTGGAGAATACAAGTAACTGAGTTCCATAAGCAGATATCTCCTCATATAGTTCGTCCATCTGGTCAGCAAGATCTTCTGACACCATGATTGTTTCTACACGACCCTGCCGAAGAGCTGTCATGACCTCATTCTTCCCATAGGTGACGGTGTTCAGACCTTTCAAGAGGTCACCCATGAATTCGTCCCAACTTTTTCTCTCCGCATAAATCTCAGTTTCACGGAGTATCCGAGATGCTTCCTTCATAGCCTGATAGAGACCAGTTTCATCTATAATACTGACTGGAATGATAGTTTCAGCGACCTTTTCTCTTAGGCGATAGTCCAAGTCTCCCTTTTCAAGGAACTCCTGACATCGAATCGTGTTACCTCCCAAGACGATTGCATCTACTTTATCAAGATTTTCTAGTAGTAGGTCACCCAATATCCTTCCCACATACTTGAAGAATTCCATCATCTTCTCTTCGCGTATTCTAAGGTATCGCTTGGCACTCTGACCACCAGCTCTGGTCTTGCCAATGATATAGAAGTCTTCATCGCGGACCAACTCCATGTGTTTTCCACGAAGGTAGCCAATTGTGACTTTTCCACCTTCGATGAGCACTATCACAACCAGACTCTTAGGCTGAGTCATACTCTCTAGCTCTTCAGTCACGAACTCTCGACCACAGAGATAAATGAACTGAGAAATTGGGGCCGGTGGTACCACAATCTCTCTGATTTCCTCATTGGTTCCGCCCTCCTCCTTGATTCCATAGAAGAAGGCAAGCCCATTCTCTGGGATTTCGTTAATCTTAGTGAGCTCACTTAGTATCGCAGTGAGGTTGTCAGTAACATTCTTCCGATTGGCCTTGCTCTTGATGTTCTCTGCACCTGCAAGCTCTGTCCTGACGAAGCTTATAACGTCTGTCAGGTTTTTGGTTGGCGGCACGTAAATTGTGGTGAACGAACTGTGGCGTCCTTGGTAAGCTTTGAGCTTCTCTACCTTGCGTTTGAGCCTAAGTCTATCAAAGGACATGTTCTGCACCTTCAGAGTTTAGTTTGTTGCTGATTTTAAAAAAATCAGAGTTGGTTGATAGCAACTAAATGAAACCCAAAGTGAGTATATTTGAACATTACGACACAACAATACTCTGAGAGCCCTTTTGGCGACAGATTAAAAAGGTGAGTGCTTTGTTTCAAAATTAAGCAGGTGAAGGACGGATGGATAACCGCCAATTTATTACGACCTTATAGGAATCGTTTTGCCAAATCAAGGTAGACTATATGCGGCTTGTCTGTCCCAGATGAATCCAATGTGCTTAGGAGTTTTGATCAAGACATGAGCGAGCAGTTGACAGAAGGAGAGAGAGCTGTTCTGAATGAACTTTTAAACGGGGGTCAGCGTGTTTCAACAATCCAGCTAGCTAACAATCTCAATCAGAATGAAGAAAGAGTGGTCTCAATCCTCAACTCTTTGGCTAGTCGAAATCTTGTGAGAATTCATTCCAGAGACCAAGTGAGTTATTCATTGACAACTGAAGGAATGGAATATACTGAATCAGGACTTCCTGAGGTTCGTCTCTTCAACGGAGTAAAGAATCTTGGTGGCAAAGCCACCTTTGAAGATGCCGTCGCTCATTCAGGGCTTAGTCCAAAGACTAAGGGCATTGCGATGAACTGGGTTCGAAGGTATGGTTGGATAGAGATATCAAAAGAGGATGGAGCTACTGTATTGCATGCTATAGTTGAGAGTCCTGAAACAGAAGTTACTGAGATTCTCAAACACCTCTCCTCAGGAACTGTACCCGTACAGCTAACGCAGTCTGATTCGATGAAGCAAATGATAGAGAGAAAACTGGTCTATGAGATAATAACAAAGAAGTATGATGCTGAAATCATTGAAGATCAGATTAGTAGAGTTGACGAGTTGATTTCCACAGGTGTGAAAGGCATAGGAGATCTCACACCCGAGATTCTTTCTAGCGGAGCATGGAAGGGAGAATCGTTTAGACCCTACAATGTTGAGATCGTTCCAGCTTATTCCAACTTTGGAAAAAAGCATCCCTACGCTGAATTCAATGACTGGCTTAGAGAGATCATGGTGGGATTGGGATTCACAGAATGGTTCGGTCCATTTGTAGAGACTGAGTTCTGGGGACATGATACCCTGTTCGTGCCTCAAGATCATGTTTCCAGAGAGGTCCAGGATCAATTCCGAGTTGGAGCTCCATTTGATCATGGACATATCGTTGATAAGAAGTACTACATGGCAGTAAAAAGTGTCCACGAGAATGGTGGCAATACAGGTTCAAAGGGGTGGGATTGGCCATACAGTGAAGAGGTGGCAACTAGACTCTGTCTACGACCTCACACTACTCCTGTATCCATGAGATACCTTTACGAACATCGTGAGAGTCCTCAGAAGATGTTCATTATTGACCGTAATTTCAGGTCCGAAACACTCAGTGCAACACACGCACAGGAGTTCGACCAGTGTGAAGGAATTATCATGGACAAAGGATTGACCCTTCGAGATTTGCTTGGTTATCTCACTTCAATATGCAAGGCAGTTGGTATCGAGAAACTCAAATTTAAACCAGGACAATTTCCCTTTACAGAACCAAGTGTTGAAACCTTTGGAAAACACGATAAACTTGGGTGGATCGAGCTTGGAGGATCGGGTATCTTCAGACCGGAGGTCACGAAACCTCTTGGGATTGAAGACCCTGTTCTAGCTTGGGGAATTGGCGCAGGTAGACTCTACATGGCTGCAATGGCAATCAATGACATCAGGGATCTCTTCTCAAGAGATCTAAATTGGCTGCGAAGAAGCTATTTCATGAGGTAGGTGAAGATAATGATTGTAGAATGCAGAATCGATGACCTCCTTGCACTCATTGGTAAGAAACTCAGTCTTGAGCAACTAGAGGACACACTCTTTCTCATCAAGGCTGAGGTCGAGAAGATCGAGGGGAATATTATTGAGATAGAAGTTAATCCAGATCGTCAGGATATGCTCTCCACCGAGGGCATTGCACGAGCAGTTCGCTCATACCTTCGTTTAGAAACAGGTCTTAAGGAATATCCAACGAAGAAGTCAGGAAAGCAAATCATAGTCAAACCAGGACTTGGTAAAATACGCCCATACATCTGCTGTTCCATCATCAAGGGGATACCAGCGGATGATGAATTAATCAAAGAATACATGCATCTTCAAGATGCTCTTACCTCAACTCATGGAAGGAACAGGAATAAAGCTAGTATAGGTCTCTATGTGTATGATGAGTTAAAATTCCCAGTTTACTATGGTCCCCAACTACCAGAGAAAATCAAGTTTGTTCCTTTGGGCTATGATGTAGAGATGGATGGACCAACGATATTAAAGGAACATGAGAAAGGAGTCGAGTTCGGACCAATCATCCAAGGTCATAAGAAATGGCCCTTGCTCTATGACTCTAAGAATCAGATTTTGAGTCTCCCGCCTATAATCAATAGTAACGATCTTGGTCGAATGACGACTGAAACAAATAATATCTTTGTGGAGGTGACGGGAACTCACCTGCCAACAGTCCATCAAGCCCTCAACATACTAACTGCATCTCTGGCAGAGAGAGGTGGGAAAGTCGAATCTGTAACTGTTGTCTATCCAGATGGTTCCACTGAGGAAACCCCGAACTTCAAACCAGAAAGGATGGTAATAGAACTCGATGAAATCAACACAATTCTCGGACTTGACATGACAGAAGGAGAATCAGTCAAAGCTCTGGAGAGAATGGGGTATGGAACCAAAACCTCAAAGACAAAGAAGATACAGGTATTAATTCCACGATACAGAATGGATATTTTGCATCATGTTGACATAATAGAGGACATTGCCATTGGATATGGTTTTGACAGATTGAAACCAGCCATGCCACAGACAATGACAACTGGAAAGTTGCATCCTATTACCAGAGTGAAGAATAAGGTCAGAGACCTCATGGTGGGTATGGGGTATCAGGAGATCATGAACTACGTTATGAGTTCACCAGAAGTACTCAACGAGAAGATGCTTCGGACCCAACCTTTGGTTTTAACAGAAAACCCAAAGAGTAGAAACTATTCTGTCTTAAGAAACTCTCTCCTTCCAGTACTTCTTGATTTTTCATCACAAAACCAACATGCAGACTACCCACAGAAGATCTTTGAGGTAGGTGATGTGGCAATCCCTGATGAGTCTGAGGAAACATGTGTGAATCAGATCCCCTCTGTGTGTGCACTTATGACAGATGTGAGAGTGAACATCACGAAACTAATGACTGAAATCGGGTTTCTACTACGGAACCTTGGACTGGATGGACGTTTCACCTATGAAACAGAGAGGAGCTCTGACTTCATTGAAGGAAGGTCTGCAAGCATCAAGGTTGATGGAAAGAGATGGGGATTGTTTGGTGAGGTTTCTCCTGAAGTGTTGTCGAACTTTGGTATTGGATACCCAGTGGTTGCATTTGAGATATTCATCCCAAGGAACACCGATTGGTATGAGTAAATATTCATATTGAATCCATGAGAATCTCCGAAGAAAAGATATAAGACAAAACTCGTGAACACTCAGAGTACGTCCGGAAAGCGACGAGTTGGGGTGCCCCTGTGTGACTCATGAAAAAAATACTTCAGAAGCTCCATCGGATGATAATTTTGAAGGATACAAATTTCGAGTGGTCCTATTGGGGGAAGCAGCTGTGGGAAAAACGTCGCTTGTAAGGAGATACACTGAGAACGTCTTTGATGAGGAGTATAAACAGACCATTGGAACGACCTTTGCGACCAAGGACATAGAAGTGACTGATAGCGAGGGGACCGTTCGTAAGGTTCGCTTGAATGTGTGGGACATGGGAGGGCAATCAACGTATAGAGAACTCCGTAGGCAATTCATGAAAGGAGCCTCTGGAGCTATCATTGTGTACGATGTGACCCGTCCTGAAACATTCATGGCAATGAACAATTGGTTTGAATCATTCAGAGAGGTCTGTCAAGCATCACCTGTAATCATAAGTGCCAACAAGGTAGATCTCACTGATAAGAGAATGGTCCCTCATGAACCCGGAATGATGCTACGCAGTTGGTTCCAAGCCGAGTATTTCGAAACTTCAGCGAAAACTGGCGATGCGGTGAACAATGTATTTACTCGTCTCGCAGAGATTGTTCTGGAAAAAGCACTCTCTGAGAGCAAAAGCCCTTTGATGTGATCTCTTCCAGATGAGGTGAACGGGAACGTGAAAGTTAGGGACTTTATGACATCACTGATTATCACTGCTGAGGCAGAAACTCTTGTTGTTGATGCCGCGAAACTCATGGCAGTAGAAGATGTCGGGAGTCTTCTTATCACAAAAGCTGATGTCTTAGTAGGAATGGTAACGAGACGAGAAATCATTGGGGCACAACTTCTCTCTGAAGGATCCTATCAGACTCTCTGTCTCGAGGATATCATGGTGACACCAGTCGTTACGATTGGACCAGATGCTGATATTGGTCAAGCCATTGCTCTGATGAATCACACAGGTAGGAGACGTATTCCCGTTATCGAGGGCACTGACATAATTGGCCTCATATCCACTACTGACATAATTGGTGTCCTAGCAACAATGAAACTCATCGCTGATGGTGCACCGATCATTGAGGATTAAGCCGGCTTGTACTTCGGTATCTCTGCCTTGATTTCCTTCTTCAGTTGTAGAATGTCTCGTGCTTGGAGTTCTTTGCGCTTCTGATATCCACCCACTACACTAGCCCACCTATCGATATAGACCATGATCGGATCACTTGGCACAATTTTAGTTATGGCCGCCTTTGCCTCTGCCATCGTATCGAGGACATCACCAGCAATACAACCCATCTTCAATGATTTAACAATTAATTGGAGTTGCTGTGCAATCTGCATGGCACGGTCTGCTGGAATTGATTGTGGAGCCATAGAGGGTTCTGGTGTGGGTTCAGGGACAGGTGTGGGGGTTGGTGCAGGAGTTTCCACCGGTGCTGGAGTAACTGGTGGCGGGGTTGGTGTGGGGGCGGGTCTCGATACAGGTGTTGGCGCTGGTTGTGGCGTTGGAGCTGCAGTGGGCATTGGCATATTCTCAATGATCTTCTTTACCTCATTCCTTAGATTCTCCATAGATTGCTGGACAAAAACTCGGATAGCTCCAACTTCTTGAACGACCATATTTGCTAGAGCCTCTTGATTATCGTTTTCCGGAGCAGCTTTAGTAGTCTTGCTCAAGGCTGCGATAATCTCATCCTTTGCGCCACGCACCTCTGATTTTATCTCTGTAACAGTACCTAAAATAGTAATCATTCGTTTCAGGGTTTCACCAAGTTGGTTAATGCTCTCTTCTATTTTCGTCAAACGGCTAAGGAATTGCTCTGCCATAGTACTCACCAATGGTCGAAATTGCATCCGAATATAGAATATGTCCAGTATAATCCTTGCTATGACGAACCTAAAACCTCAGCAGTTTTTTTTTAATTGAGTAGGTCATATTACGAGGACATACTCAGAACTATTATTAACCAAACTTTAGCAAGAAGAACTGGAAGTGAAATTTAGGACGTCGTGCCATGTCATTAGATGATGCTAGTCATATGTTTAAGCTAGTTGCCTTGGGAAATGGGGCAGTTGGCAAGACTAGTTGCATCAAGAGATACACTGAAGGCAGTTTTAGTGAGCGGTATATTGCTACAATAGGGACTACATTCGCATTGAAGACTGTCAATACAGTTTTGCCAAGTGGTAGCAGGGTGACTGCGCGTGTAGTTCTCTGGGATCTTGCTGGTCAACCAACATACAACGAGCTAAGACGTAGATATATGGCAGGTGCATCTATGGCCATCATCGTGTATGATGTAACCCGTCCTCAGACGTTTTTGGACATTGGAGAGTGGTTCACCAAGTTTATCACTGTGTGTCCCAATGCCGTGGTTGCGGTTGTAGCCAACAAGATAGACCGTGAGGACAGACTAGTCCCTTCAGAAGCTGGCGAGATGGTCACAAAATGGTTGGATGTTCTGCATTATGAAACATCAGCTAAAACCGGCGAGAATGTGGATACACTCTTCACAGATCTTGTACAGAGAGCGATAGCCAAACAGGCAGAGTTTGGCCCATTTGATGCATTGTCCGGAACCCAACCACCAAAACCATTCAAGCTAGGTGTCTGAGAAGACTGCTTGGAAGGATATGAATGGTCAGCAAAATT
>JAEORX010000074.1 GCA_016840685.1 Candidatus Thorarchaeota archaeon | reverse complement strand
CAGTCTGTTTCATGTACTCACGATAATCGTCACCAAATTCTTCAATCATCATTTGTTCCTCACTAGGAATTCTCTGATAATTCACCCAGATTGAAAATCCGAAAAAGAGAAACACCAATAGGTCGGATGAGATGAGAATCATCCCAATTGTATATAGAAAGATTCCCAGATACATCGGATGGCGGACACTCTTGTATGGGCCAGTAGTTATCAGCTTATGGTCATTCTGCAACTCCAAAGCAATCGACCATTGGATGTCAAGATGTCGATGAACCCAAATGAGATAGAATATTGGAGGGATGGTCACTATGATACCTATCCACTGCAACCACTCTCCTGTGGGAAATTGAGTCCAGGTCCACCATGGTGGTGCTAGCAAATACATAATGAGACCTATGGCTCCAATCACCGTGATTATTCCTGTTAGGATCTTAAACCCTTTCCCCATTTCCATCTCGGCTGTCTTCAGTTTCTCCTTGATTCCAACAAGACTGTCATGTGTCTTGGTCTTTCGACCATAATATCCCCTAACAACACCAAAAGTTACCCAGAGGAGAAGAAATGCCACTCGAAAGAATAGACTCATGCTCATTCTTTTCAAACTCCAGTTAAAACCTAACCCTAAGAAATACTAGAAATCTTAGACATGTCTAACTTTAATAAGCCTGTTGAAAAAAGTAAGGCTTTATCAGTTTCAGGTGACTTTTACAACGCCCTCATTATATAGCCAGAAACCATCCTCGGAAAGCGAACCGATGATTGTGAAGTTGGATTCCACAGCTAGTTTTATTCCACCGTCTGTAGCCACTGTCATTGATGCGATCAATGGTATCCTACTATTGACACACTTTATTACTATGTCAGACACAAGTCGACCAGATAGAAGAACCATCGATTGAGAACAATTAAACCCATTCTGAATTCCATGTCCAATGACCTTGTCAACAGCATTGTGTCGACCAATATCTTCACACATGAACCATCTGCCTGTTGATAATTCTAAGATTATCGCTCCATGAAAACCCCTCGTGGCTTTGTGGTGTTTCTGATTATTCAACAGCTTTGTACGGACATCAAGGAGCTGTCTGTGTGAAATCGATAGTCCTATGTCTTGGATCTCCTTCTTGTGCTCTGATCTCTGCTCAATCCATATCTCTGCCTTCCCATCTCCTATCTCTAGCTTTTCAATATCACTCAGATCTTGAATTATTCCTGATGAAACCAGATGTCCGACTACTAGTTGTTCATCCAGACCCCTGCTGTAGAGGAAATTTGTACTAACCTCACCATTGACTAGCAGTTGCATATTTGATTCAGTTGCAACAGTTTCTCGTCTACTCTCACGTTCATCACCATTGACACGTGTACAATCGATACTAGTTACAATACCTTTCATAGTTACACCACATATCTATCTTGAATTAGGTTGACTGCGATATTTTTCCATGAGCTGCTTGAAGGTATCTTCCAATTCTACACTCTTATCTTGAGAATCCTGTGAATAATCTTGAAGGATGGAACTCACCCTTTCTTTTGCTCTATCAAGGATGCTTTTGGAACCCTTTTCTGACCAAACACCCTCGGTCAATCTGCTGATTAAATCTGAGGGCATGAAGTGTTCCGTTCGAAACCTCTTGGAAGTATGTTTCTGTCCAAGATAGTTACCTGTTGGACCAACAGCTCCAATCAAATCGACAATATCACCGATATCCTCGAGATTCACTCCCCTAAGAAGGCGGAGAGCCGAACCACACAGCTCATTATCGATGACAAGTTTCTCCAGAGACTGACAATTGAGGAATGCAAGCATCCCAGGACCAGAGATGACATTGACACGACTCAATGCACCAAGAGTGAGACCTAGTGTCGTTTCATACCCACTCTGAGCGTCTTCAAGTTTTGATTCGCTTACTCCAAGATATGCATTGGTGGGCAGTCCATAATTTCTACCCATCTCCGATGAAGCACAAGCTGTAAGTATTGATTCCATTGCACTAAATCTTGGCGTGGCATACTTCATATCAAGAACAGCAGGAGCTCCTCCATAGATAACAGGTGTGCCAGGATTCACTAGTTGCGATATTACAATTCCACTCAGAATTTCGACATTTGTCTGTACAATAGTTCCACTCAACGTGACTGGACTTGTTGCTCCCATAAGTGGTGCTGGAACAATCTGTGAAGGAATAGATGCATTTGCACAGTCAATTAAATTCTGACACGAAATGTCGCTCCATACTAGTGGAGATAGAGGGCAGCAATCGAAAACTGCTAGTGGCTTGCCAGTGAGTTCCTCCTCTCCTCCAACGACTGATTCTAGGAGTTTCTTCATATCACCTATGCCTTCTTTTCCAAAAGCACCAGTGATTATTGGTTTAGAGGAGTATTTCAAGGAGAGATACAACCTGTAAAAGTCAGATGAAACTTCAGGCACATCAGAGGGAATCAAGGCAGTACTCTGCGCCTTTAAATTTTCAAGACTGTCAACAACCTTGACGAGTTCAATAACATCTGACAATGTCCCTTTGCGTATCACTCCAGTTCTGCGATCTCTGATAGAAGCTGCTGAAGAACCCGGATTGAATACAACATTGTCCGTCCCAATGGTGAAAGATTTGGATCCCTCACGAGTAAATAGCTCAAATGAGGAGGGAGCTTTCTTGATACACTCCTCCACTAACGAAGACGAAATTCTGGCAGTGTTATCTTCCATTTCACAGCCAGCTCTCTTCAGTATATGCACACCTTCGTCGTTCCTAACTTCGATTCCTGTATTTTCCAAGACTTCCAGTGTTTTTTGGTGTATCTTCTCCTTGTCTTCTGAAGACAAAATCCTAAGAGTAATCATCTCAAACCCTGATTGTTCAATGCATCTTAAGTATACAGCTCCACATTAATTGAGGACAAAACAGGATTGTTAAGCCTGCAATGAAAAGGCTAAAGTAATGGTATTATTTCTTAGTGGGTAGTAGGAGGTTTATCATTGGCATTCCCTGAAGATGATGAATCATATGGACAACCCAGACCTCAGTATGCGGCACCTTTGATGAATTTCAGTTCTGTTGCCTTATTAGCCCTCATACTTCAGATTGGTGCAGGTATTATTGCACTGAATTACACTGCCCCAGGAATTGTTTTGTACATCACGCTCTCATCAGCTATTGCATGGGAATCCTATGAGCTCGCGTTCATCTCTGTCTGGTCCTGTCTCTTAGTCGTAGGAATAATTCAGATCTATTTTGGATATCGATTATACAAGAAGACCCCGGGCATCTTTTCTAGGGTTTTCACGATTAATATTTTGGCGGTTGCTCTGTATGGAGTTGATATTGTGATATCCTTCTTCAATAACCTCCTCTTTCCATATCCAGATGTAATTGTCTATTTTGGAGTCAATATCCTACTCGTTATACTTCTCAATATGTCATCAATACGCGACCAGCTTGCACCAGAAATTAGTTCATTTCATACAGATTATTATTAATATTAAACTAGAATCATCATCGGCATTAGTCGATTCTTTGTGATACATCAGCATGAAACATATTAACAACCATGTCAGAACTTGAGTAACTCTCTATTAAAGGAGGGAAGAAATTGGCGGAAATACCAATACCAACAACAGGTTATTCAGCACCGTCAGGTGACAGACCATTAGGCGTGACTATCCTTGCAATTCTGCAGATTCTTGGTGGATTTCTAGGTTTGCTTGCAGCATCAATATTCTTCATCGTCCCATTCTGGGGATGGATTATTGGTGGCTTCCTTGCAATATTCGCCCTATTGGATGTAGTCATTGGATGGGGCCTCTGGTCTATGAAATCATGGGCATGGATGGTGGCAATCATCCTGAACATAATCGGTATTATAATTGGCATTCCAACAGCAGATTGGCTTGGCATTATAATCAGCATTATTGTTATTCTATATCTACAGCAACCAGATATCAAGAGTAGATTCAGGTAGTATTGCGCTGATTAGTAAAAAATGCATATTCCGGGTTCTCTTGTGAACCCGGATTCCTATTCTTTTTTTAAAAAGTGTGGCTATGAGTGAAAGAAGAGATACTGTTATTTCGAGCTACTTACCGTTTAATCGTTGGAGACGATGGACTAGATGCAACTCCCGATGATCATTGTACATGGTGGAGCAGGTGCTTGGAAAGATGAAAGAATACCTGTTGGAGTCAAGCATGTTGGGAAGGCTGCAGAAGTGGGCTTTGATGTTCTTCTTAAACATGGTTCTGCTTTGGATGCAGCTGAGGCGTGCACGATCTATATGGAGAGTTGTGGGTTTCTCAATGCTGGAAAAGGCGCAAGACCAAACCTAGAGGGGATTCTTGAGCTTGATGCTATGATAGTCGATGGAAAGAATCTTGATTTTGGTTCAGTCGCTGCAGTGACAGGAATTCAGAATCCCGTTTCATTGGCACGATACATCATGGAGAAGACAGACTTCAAATTCTTTGCAGGAGATAATGCGAAGAAGATCTATCAGAAGATGATTGAGGAAGGTTATCGAAGGGAGCTAGAATCAGGCATAATTGATTTAGATTCAAGCTCCCCAACTGGAGATACTGTTGGATGTATTGTTGTTGACAAAGATGGCAATATTGCTGCGACATCATCAACTGGAGGCATACCAAACAAGGCTCCTGGAAGAGTTGGGGACTCGCCAGTCATGGGGGCGGGAGCATTTGCGAACGATGTTTGTGGTGCTTCTGCAACTGGTTATGGAGAACACATCATGAGAGTAGTGCTGAGTCGAATGGCAGTCCTCTATGTTGAGGAAGGTCTTGATGTCATGTCTGCTGCAAGAAAAGCGATGGATATGTTCGAGAGGAAGACTGGAAGTGAAGCAGGCATCATTGTGGCTGATAAGAATGGGGAGTATGGATACTCTACAAATGCAAAGGCAATGCCAATGGCTGTAGTAAGAAAAGACATAGATCATTTGGAGCTTCGTGTGTGCACCGGATAGGTTCAACTTAACAATATAATGCGTATCTGTCAGTGCAGCGCTGAAGCAGTGCCTTTTGTTATAATTATTGTAGGTGGTACACCTTACTTCAGAAAATGCGCTCCAAAAATTAGACTAGATAAATCTGATGGTTATAGTTGCTACGAAACTATAGCTTATATTCAATGTGATTGGCTTTCTGCACACGTGGTTAGGACTTCTAACCCGGACCCGGAGGAAGCATAGGAATCTCGCATTGAAGCTCACAATCCACAGCTTTCTCGTATTCAGTGCATCCATTCTCGTGTTGGAAAATTCTGATTAAGCACACCTCCGGGTCACATTTTAGCTAGAACTTATCCACAAGGCTTTAAGCTCATTTGTATCAAAATGTGATGGCCTTTAACCAAGGTGGAATTTTTTAGCGATTGGCAAAGAAAAGAAAATCATCAGGAAGAGCAAAAGGTGGAGCTGGCCTTAAAGGTCGTGTCCAATGCTCAAGGTGTGGAAGACTTGTCCCAGCAGACAAGGTAAAGAAATTCACAAAATCTGTAAGTTCGGTCGAACCCCAAATAGCACGCGAGCTGCGTCAAAGTGGAGCTTTCATCCCAGTGCATAAAGTCACATCATACTATTGTGTTAGCTGTGCAGTGCACTCTGGGAAAGTTCACATCCGAGACTCTAGAACTAGGAAGTCAGTGATGGCTCGATAGGCTATTGAGACAATGACAGATAGCAATCTAACAATACAGACCAAGGGAACCTAGCTAAAGTTAGTGGACACTCCGTTTGCTTGAAGCGTGACCCAGACCTGATATTTTCTATACATAGCTACTTTCGTCGGAACCCTTACCCACCATCTGTTCTAAGACCCTGTCATATTCAGCGTAGGGTCGAAGACCTGGTAGTTTGCCAATGGGTTTGCCATCCTTAAAGGCGATTATAATAGGAACCGACTGAACACCAAATTGCACAGTTGTACGTCTGTTGCGATCAATGTCAATCCTAGCGAAGAAGATCTTCCCCTCATAGTCTTTTGCCAACTCTGCAAACATTGGTGCAAGCGTCTTGCAGGGTGAACACCACACACCATAGAAATCAACAATCGCCAGTTTTGTCTTCGAAAGTGTCTCCCAGAAATTCGCATCGGTTAGTTCATTCACGCGACCATTCGCCATAGGTTCACTGACCTTTGGAGCTTGAGCACGTTCCATGAGAATCTGCATCTTTCGCCTTCGTATCTCCTCCAGCTCTTCATCATTCAGCACTTGAACACCCCTTCGGCTGTGCATTTTTCTTGCACAACCGTATATGAACCCTTCGATAGGAGCTTGACTGACTCTACAGGTTACCCTTTCAGGTCTGTTTATATCTTGCATGAGATGCGACTGTCAAGGAATAAATGATGACTGCGGGAGCGTCTGAAAGCAGACTTAGATACTATGGACTACTTATCATTGCTATGGCCTTCTGGGGTGGCAGTTGGCCTTCCGCCAAGATTCTCGTTGGGATTGCTCCACCGATGACAATTGGTTTTTTCAGATTCTTGACAAGCAGTGTGCTCTTTCTCATACTCCTCTTCGCAACTGCTCCCGAGCCTAGGCGAATATTCCGACGGTCCAACCTGAGAATCTTGTTCCTCCTCGGACTGACTGGCATCTTTGGTTATGGTATACTCTTTCTTACTGGGATGCGTTTCACAACAGCGACTCAGGGAGCAATTATTGCTGGCTTCAATCCTGCCACTGTTAGTATTGTTGCACATATCTACCATAAGGAAAGATTACCCAAGAGGTGGCAATACACAGGTTTCTTGGTTGCTTTCATTGGAGTTGTCTTCGTAGTTGGAGTGCAGGCATTACTTGAGTTCAATATTGAATACCTCATTGGGAATATTATCATCCTTGTAGCTATGTTCACTTGGGGACTCTATTCTTCAATTGGAAAAGAGGCGATGAAGACACTCTCCCCTCTAGAAACCACGACCGGTGGCTCCATAATTGGTATGTTGTTCTTTGGAATGGGTGCACTTACAGAGGAGGTCTGGGTACTTCCAGCCATGTTTGATCCGGTCTTCTGGATCAATGCACTCTATCTTGGAAGCTGTGTTACTTTCATTGGCTTCTTATTCTACTTCATGAGTATAGAGAAGATAGGCGCAACCAAAGCAGGGGGTTTCATCAACCTCGTGCCTGTCTTTGGGGCAGTGTTTTCCTACCTACTTCTAAATGAGAGTATTTTCTGGACATATGGGATTGGTCTACTCTTGGTTGCAATTGGAATCACTAGCATCAATTATCCTATTGGAAAAGAAACGGGCAATGCGGAACAGACATAACCCTGTTGATTTTACTTGAGTATTGATTTCAGGCATAAGTAGAGTGCACAATATGGAAGCCTATAGCGAACTTTTGAGCCGAATGAAGGAGTACTTCCTTCTTTACACAACGGCAAACATGATTGAGTGGGATTATGAAACCTACATGCCACCAAGAGGTCTTCAACTTAGGAGTGAACAATTGGGTATAATGCGGAAGATGGTACACCGAATCATCGCGGACCCAGGGATTGGAAGACTGCTAGAGAGGATTGAGAGTACCTCAGAAACGCTGAGTGATGTCCAGAATCGTGACATCTTCCTAATCCGTCGTAAGTATGACACAGAGACAAAGATACCGGAGGACTTGATTACCAAAATAGCAAAGCAGCTTCCAATCAGTATCGAGGCATGGAAAAGAGCCAAGGCTACGAATAACTGGAAATCCTTTGAGCCTGAGTTGCAGAAGACAGTCGACCTAAAGAGAGAACGTGCAGAGATTGAAATGAAGGTCAAGGGCATTCCAAACGTGTATGACAGTATGATTGATGAGTTCGAAAGAGGAGTCACGTCTGAACAGATATCCAAAGTCTTCAGAGAGCTAAGAGACCGAGTCGTACCGTTGACAAAGAAATACGCAGAGGTTTCTGAAGGACTCGACAAATCATTCTTACATAAAAGAGTACCAATTGACATACAGAGAAGGATTGCCACAGATCTTGCCACTCTAGTTGGATATGACACAATAACTGATACTGCAGGGGGAAGGATCGATGAAGTGGAGCATCCTTTCACCACTGGATATTACGATGATGTGAGGATCACGGTGAAATATCATGAGGACAATGTTTCTTCTGCAATATTCGCCATTCTCCATGAAGCGGGACATGCGCTCTACGAACAGAATCTGAATCCTGACTGGAAGTTCCAACACATTGGTGCGAGTGCATCATACGGAATCCACGAGTCTCAGTCAAGGTTTGTCGAGAACATGATTGGTCGTTCACCCGAGTTCCTTAGATTCTATCTTCCAAGACTAGAGGATTTCACTGGTGGGTCATTCCCAGGTGTCGATGAAAGCACATTCGTCAAAGCCATGAACCTAATTGAGCCCTCTCTCATTCGGATTGAGGCTGACGAGGTTACATATTCACTACACATCATCATTCGCTTTGAGATTGAACGAGCCCTTTTCTCAGACAAGATTACAGTATCTGAATTGCCACAAGTCTGGAATGAGAAGTACAGTGAATATCTTGGGGTTGATGTCCCTGATGACTCTAGTGGAGTCCTTCAAGACACCCACTGGGCAGGTGGATCCTATGGATACTTCCCAAGCTATGCCTTAGGTAACGTCTATGATGGCATGTTGCTAGAGAAGATGCAACAGGATATTCCACATTGGTTGGACAGTGTGGCAGAAGGTAAGATTCTAACTGCAATTCATTGGTTGAAAGAGAATATCCATGTCAAGTCAGCAATGTATGACCCTATAGAGCTGATTCAAAAAGTGACAGGAAAGGAGCTTAGCGCCAACCCGTTCTTGAATTATCTTGAGGACAAATTCTCTAAGATATTTGGTTCATAGAGAGGAGTTCTACAATCAACTCTCCTCTCTTTTTGCCAAGGGTTATTTTGTTTCAAGTTACTATAGAACAGGAGGGTAACAACGAGAAATGGCTTCTGAGAAGTCAGAGAATATTGGTGCATATAATTACTGGCGACCATTGCTAGCCATCATTAACTTTGGTGGTCTGCTATGGTATGGTGTTCCTTTAATGAGGACCACTGCAGATCTCTGGGACTTCATTTTTGTGGCGATTGGATGTTATTTCACTCTTAAATTCATCCGAAATCTTACTCAGGCACACAGATTTGAACAAACTCGCATCAGACCTAGTAGCATCAATGAGTTTCCAAGTGAGGGAATCTATTCAAGGATCAGACAACCAGTGTCCTCTGCAATAATCTACATGAATTTAGCATACGTGTGTTTCTATAGATCGCTTGCTATGATTCCTGTTGTGTCAGTGTTTGTGGCGCTATGGTATCTTGTTGCTCGTTATGAGGATCAGATGATGCTTACCAAGTTTGGTGATGAGTATAAGGAATATATGAAGACCACCGCGATGCTACGTGGTGGTGTTGATGAGCAACAACGATTGGCATCATCAGGGTACGATATGTACTAGCTGGAATCTAGTCTCTGATTTCAGGTGATGGCAGTTGTATCTTTGATACCTCATAGGATGCGCTCAGAAATTCGACATGTCCCCCAATTTTTGAGATGTCACCACCCTGATTTGAGAGTCTGAATTCAGCTACCTCAGTTTCACCAGCTCTAATTGTACCAAGTCGCTGCATTCTGAAAGATCCGATTGCTGTGTTAATGTCTGCTGGTAGATCAATATCCACGACGACCATGTCAATCTGATGGCCACTGTCATTATTCACGATAACATCAAGGATCAAATCCTCTCTCACTCGTTTGATTATTGATTGAACCTTTACACCTGATGCTTCTACAACAGCACGTCTTCGCTCTCTCTCCTCTTCGACCTTGGATTTTGTGATTTGATGTTGGTCCGCAGCAGGATGATAGACTCTCGGACGAATTGCTCTCGAGGGTACAGGTCTTTTTGATGGCGAGGATTGACTACCCATAATCCAATTAACGAAGCCCGGAGTTTCATACACTATGAAGACAAGTCCTCCAATAATCATCGCTGTCCAGATCATTATGTTAAGGGCTTGAGTTCTAAAGAAGGGATCTTCGAATGTCCGATATATTGGTTCAAAGAACCCTCTTATGATGGGTCCTAGGATTGGACCTAGGAGGTCTTCAAGCTCTTGCCAAAAAGCCAAGACATACCTGCTTGAGGTTGATACACCTAGAGTTGTGAGTATTTTTATGCCTCCAACCAAGATTCCCATAGTGCTCGAAGCGAACAGCTATCTCTACGATTTTATTTCTCTTGAAGGGTTATTAACCTTGCAACTGCCTCACAGTGGAAGGGAGAATACATCGCTGAATCTACTGCTTCTATAACATGCCTTGATGCACTTGCCGCAGATGTCCTTTTCAATTCCCTTTGATTTTAAGAACAAGATATATCGTCTACAATTCTCACGGAAATCTGGAAGCATATCTCTATTCCTTATGAATCCACATACTTCTTCACAAGCTATACAATTTCCACACTTTGATTCAATTTGATGGCCCCAATCCAAAGGATATGGTACTATGATGGATGCGAACCTGAGGGCGCAACTGAATTCTTCATGGATTGTTAACTGGTTCTTCCCTCTCCATCCGATACCGGCATTCTCTGCAACTACTCTATGCGAAATGACCATGCCAAAATAATCACTTACATGACGTACCTCACCTACCTCTCCTCCAATGGTTGCCTTCAGTGGAATTCCCCTATATTTGACTGCTATATCCTTGGAAATTCGATTGAGAGTCTGGTTGAGTCTATGATACTCCATGGCATACTGGTTCCAGAGAGAATAGTCGGTCACACCATTCTGCGTAGAATCAATGAAGTCAATGATAGGATCGTGATAAGCTAACCCAATGCTAATCATTGAACCTTCATCCAACAGACTCTCGAACTGTAAACCTGTGATTTCCTTGAGTTTCTCCTGTTGGATGGGCATCAACGAATCGAAGACAATCTTGAAACGTGTAAATCCAATATCTCCCATTTCATGCAATGACTCTAGGAGTTCAAAGTAGTACGTTCTGATTTCTTCGGACAACCTCACAGCATTTTGTTGATTCATCAAAGCTAAACCACTATCTTCTTCACAACCAAGGGTCTTTTTGACCTTACGCAAGATGATAAAGAAGCTCCAAAAGAGTCATTACTGCTACTAGCGCTCAAAAGCAGGGATGTAAGAGCAATAAGGCTCGGGAGTACGTATAGATGGAAACATACGAAAAACTTCTGGAGAAAACGAGGGAATACTTACAATTTCAGATGGGTCTGAATATTATTCGTTGGGACCTCCAGACAAAAATGCCGCCTAGAGGTATGCCACAACGCTCTCAGGAACTTGCAGTAATGAGTAAGATAGCTCATCGAATGGCTACCGATAAAAAGGTAGAACGCTTGGTTTCGAAACTCGAGGAAAATAGTGAAGATTTAGACTACACACAAAGGAGAGAGGTTGAGCTTGTCAGGCGGAGATTGGATCGTACTTCGATGATACCTGACAGCCTTGTTGCACAAGAATCAGCACAAGTAGCCATAACAACTGCTGTGTGGAAAAAAGGAAAGGACACAAACAATTGGAAACTTTTCGAGTCAGAGTTAGTGACTCTTGTTGATATCTCAAAGAACATCGCTACTATTATGATGGAGGGCATAGAAGCAAAGTGCTTGTTGGATGCCCAGATAGATCAATGGGAGCCTCGAATGACTGCAGATACAATTGCTAGAGTTTTTCAACGCTTAAGGAAGAAACTGATTCCACTTGTGAATAAATATAGTGAAGCATCTACGGATATTCAAACTGATTTCTTGAAACGAGAGGTTCCTGTAGCGATTCAACGTAATGTTGTGACCGATCTTGCTAGTCTGATAGGATATGATACTACTTCTGAGAATGCAGGGGGTAGGATAGATGAAGCGGAACATCCTTTCACAACAGGATATTATGATGATGTTCGGTTCACCATTCGTTACACTCCTGAGGATCTATTTAGTGCCATATTTGGAGGTCTACATGAAACAGGACATGCTATTCATAAACAAAACCAGAACCCAGAGTGGAAATGGATGAATCTTGGCAAGAGTTGTAGCTCAGGCTTTAGCGAGTCACAGAGTCGATTCATTGAAAATATGATTGGTAGGTCACCCGAGTTCTGGAAGTTCTATTATTCAAGGTTCCTCAAACTCACTAATGGACTATTCAATGACATTTCTAACGAGCTCATCTTTCAAGCAATCAATGTTGTCCAACCATCCACGATTCGAGTGACCGCAGATGAAATGACATATGCTCTTCACATCATTATCAGGTTTGAGATTGAACAAGCATTGTTTGAGAGCAAAATTGAGGTTGCAGACATTCGGGACCTCTGGAATGAGAAATATGAGCATTATCTTGGAGTGGAAGTAGCAACAGATAGTGAAGGGGCTCTCCAGGATATTCATTGGGCATGGGCATACTGGGGCTATTTTCCGACATACCAACTAGGCAACCTCTATGCCGCAATGATGCTTGAGAAGTTGACAAGAGACATTCCTGAATGGATGACACATGTTGCAGACGGGAATGTATCTACTCCAATTCAATGGCTCATTGAGAATGTGCAATGTAAATCAAATCTCTACGACCCAGCAGAGATGATCAAAAGAATAACAGGCAAGAAATTGACACCGGAACCCTTTCTTGACTATCTGGATGGGAAATACTCAGTAATATTCGGTTGACTGAATTTCCTATATATACCCAAAAGATGATGTAGTAATCTTCCCTGAAGATGCAAACCATTGATGTGATCTTATGCTAGAATACGAGGGAAGCATATGGAGACCTCCCAGTGAGGCAAAAAGTCTCATTCTCCAGGCAACAGTAGGCTGCTCTCATAATGCATGTATCTTCTGTGTGTCATATAAACAGAAGAAGTTCAGGATACGCGGTGCGGACGGGATTCAGTCCGACTTGTTCGCACTTCCCTCAGAATACAAACGACGGGTACGACGAGTCTTCCTAGCTGATGGTAATGCACTCGCAATGCCAACCAATGAACTGATTGACACATTGCATGTCTTGAGAACCGAGTTGCCTGTCCTGGAACGAGTAGGTGTCTACGCCTATGCGAAGGATGTTCGCGATAAGAGTGTTAATGACCTACAAAGAATCAGGGAAGCAGGTCTTGGTATTGCATATCTTGGACTAGAAACTGGCGATGATGATTTGCTCAGATGGTCCCGAAAGGGTGTGGATTCGGAGGAGAATGTCAACGCATGTAGGAAGATACGTCAGGCTGGAATTCCTCTATCTCTTACAATCATCCTTGGACTCGGAGGACTCGAAAACTCTAAGCGACATGCTCAAGCAACTGCTCGAGTTTTGAATGAGATTGACCCAGAGTATATTGGTGCACTAACACTAATGACACCCCCTGGTACGCCGATAAGTGAGATGATTCGGAATAAGCAGTTTGAACCTATGGATCCTTGGGATATTTTGAAAGAACTTAGAATACTCGTTGAGAGGCTACAATTATCAAATTGTGTGTTTCGCACAAATCATGCTTCAAATTATCTACCCATCCGTGGAACCTTGAATAAAGACAAGGAAACAATCCTAAGGGTTCTCAATAAAACTATTGACAGTAAAGTCACTAGTAGTCTACGTCCGGGATATTTGAGGGGTCTTTAAGTTGGAAATGATAAAATACGCTTATTTCCCAGGAACGATCAAAACCTGACCCAGCAAATCACCCTTTAAGACTGATGCTTTAATTCTTGATTGGAACACTGAAACGTCTGCAGTTCTGTCTTCATCGGGTCGTTTGAACTCTTGAGACCCAATACATGAAAGATGACCCATTCCATTTACTCCATAGTATGACTGAATAACTACAGAATTTGCGGGAATCTTGATTGGCTTGATTGGCACAAACTGAGAATCTCCTCCTTGAAATGCAACCTTCTCATCGGCGATTACAGGTACAAAGCGTACCTTTGACCAATCCAATGAAATGGTTCTCTCCTCCATCCCCTCGACTGCGGTTCTCAATCGATCCATCCCAAGGCTCAACAAATCTCTACTACAACTAATCACATAGATCTTTTCAGACATCATTTCTCACCCATATTCTTCTATAGACTTATGATTTTATCATACTTCTCCATTATGAGTTCAATCAATTCTGGATACTCTACTTGATTCACATCAAGGGACAAACGCCCACCAATACCTCGCTCTTCAATATGATGTTTGGACGCATGAACCTTCACCTTTAGCTCTGTGAGTTCATTAGCATGAGGGCACCCCTTATCGGCCAAGAACACACCATCCTGAACAAGAAGCAAATCAGTTTCCACACCTTTCGTTCTCAATGCAATCACAACCTCTTTGACATTCGTGCATTGATTTGATAACCAAATTAGGTACTTCATTCTCATCTTCTCCCTAAAATGTGAGAACTATTTCGTTCTCTACAAATGCCTTGGCAACATCTTCTTCTTCAAGCACCTCGACATTTTCAAAGAGCTCATCAGGAGAGATGTTTCTCTCATCAATTGATTTCTTGCTTACACAAATACGACCATCGAAGCTTTCGAAAGTCGACTTGAACATCCGTATGTGCATGATGTCTTGGTTCTTCATGAGTCCGTAAACACCATCGCTCAAAAAGAGAAGTTGAGGTTGATGGTCCATCCCAAACATGCCTACTGCCGCTC
>JAEORX010000247.1 GCA_016840685.1 Candidatus Thorarchaeota archaeon | reverse complement strand
GAAAGGCAGTCGACTGCGTGATTGCAATGGTCCGAATTCGTACTGCCTCATTCCTTGGCATTGTCATTATGTCCCTGCTCATTTTCTCAGCAGCTCAGCAGGTAGGAGCTGTGAGACCAACAATATGGGCATGGGGAATTGAGGGAGAACCAGAGCTCGGTCAAGGGTTTGATGTTTGGGCGAATGTCACTGATGATGATTTGGATATTGCGAATGTCACTGTCGAGGTCATAGGTCCAAACATGTCTGTGAATAATCTATTGAGTTTCAATGGGACATTCTACACAGGTTCAGTTCCTGCATTCCCCAATGATGGGGAGTTCAGTGTCAGGATTATGACATATGACCTAGCAAACAACTCACGGACCAGTGGTCGAATTTACATTGAATATGAGGAAAATTACACACCTCCCATCGATCCCGTAGTGACCATGCCAATTGTTGTCCTCTCCAGTGTTGGTCTGATGGCTGTGGTCATAGTACTTGCATTGGTCTATGACAGAAGGAAGGGTCCTGACTGATGTATCATTCAGCAAAATATATCACATATGATATAATCGAGAATCTTATAAGCCTCTGAGCTTCGTCCGACAGGAGGTCGCAGCTGCTATGTTCAAGTACGCCATCAAGCGAGTTGCTCGTAGTTATCGTTTGTTCATCGCATTGACACTCGGTGTTCTGGTGGCAACTACCTTCTTTGCCAGCACCAATGTGGCAGCTGACATTCTTGCTCGAAATGCCCTCGACAGCAGTCTAGAGGGAGTAGTCTATGAGTTCAATGTGAACTCAGCGGCATCCAACTGGACAGTTGATACTTTTGATGAGGTGGAGGCTGAACTTTCAGGACTTCCTGAGATTACGAATTTCACGAAGATGACTGCCTTCAATTATGACTATAACGATTCTGAAGATACGCGGTTTCAGGTCTTTTGCATAGATTGGGAATCAAAATACACAGAAGGTCTGAGTGTTGTAGCAGGGAGTAGTACTCTAGGTCCAAATGAGACCTATATTGTAAGTGGGTCTACGAATGAGTCCCTCTTCACGATAGGTCAAGAAATTACTGTTAAGATCCCAGTTGTTCTCTCGGTGCCTCCGTACACAACAGCGATTGAGTGGAATTATACGATTGCAGGGGTTGTGTCCATCCCAATTGACAGTAGAGAGGGACTACAACAGAACCAATTTGCAGGAGTATTGCGGGGAGCATTTGGATTGTCTTTTGAGTCCCCTTACAACATGATACTGACTGATTGGGAAATGAGCTACTTGCCTATTCTTGAGGCAGCATCCACTATCGAGAATCGGGACCGTTTCAGTGTACTAAATAGCTATCACCTCTCCGTAGATCGCTACCAATTGATAGACCCATATGATATCCAGGCATCTCAGGGGCGACTACAGACCATCCAGAACCGAGTTGAGTCACAGCTCGATAGATTTGGAGTGACAGTTACCTCTACACTGACCTTTCCACTCTTGGCGTTTATGATAGTCTCTCTCCTGATGAACTTCACATTCATCTCGCTCTCACTCCCCATTTTCTTCATGGCATACTTCACTGGGACAATGGTCAGTGACGTCAGTTATAATCTACGAAGAAGAGAGATAGGACTCTTACTGACGAAAGGATATAGGAGAGGTACAATTCGCAATATGCTCCTTATTGAAGGTGCAATAGTTGGCGCAATTGCAGGGGGGGCGAGTGTCTTTCTTGGGAGTTTCATCTCATGGATCGTTCTTCAAGTTCAAGGACTCGAGTTTACCACAGTGCTCACGAATAATGTTAGTGCGATCACAATCTCAGTGATATTGGGCATGTTCTTAGCCCTCTTCTCAGTCTGGAGGCCTGCAAATAGAGCATCGAAGCTTGAGATTCTTGATGCACTGAAGCAATATGTGTACGTCGAGGAAACCTCTGAGTACAAGAGACTATTACCAACCATCTCATTTGTGTTGGGTAGCTACAAACTGATTCTTTGGATCCTAGGGATAACGGCATCTGACCTCCTAGGTCTTTTGAACATAGGTGGTAACATCAGTCTAGCTATCATAGCGATAGCATTAGTTGGTTTAGATGCGATTCTCAACTATATTGGACCCCTACTATTCCTCTATGGAACAACCAAGCTATTCATGCGGGGGTCGTTGAAGTTCCAAGAGGCAGTCGTGAATGCAGGAAGCAGAATTTTTGGAGCATTCGGACGTTTGGCAACTAGAAATGTGAAACGAAACCCAGCTCGGAATGCAGCCATGGTATTCCTCATCTCACTCATTGTGTCCTATGGTGTCTTCACGGTAGGAAGTCTCTTCTCTGAGAATAATGTAGTGGAGAGAAACGCATTCTTTGATGTTGGAGCTGATGCAAGGCTGGAACTATACCAGAGTGCAAATGTGAGTGACATCATTCAAACTGTAGAAAGTTACGATTCAGTTGTTTCGACCACAGTGGAATATAGGCTGACCCTGCAAACAGGTTCGACGAGTATCGCAACTAGAGGAATAGACCCTGATGAGTGGAGAGATACCGCCTTTTGGGAGTCTAGCTGGTTCATAGGAGATGCCAATACAATGTTGGACCAATTAGATGATGATGGCATCATTCTATCCCTTAGCATCGCGAACGAACTTGGTCTTAGTGTGGGAGATACGCTCTTCGTTCGTCCTTCAATAGTAGGTGATCCGCAACAAGTCGTAGTTGTAGGTCTTATTGGACATCAGTCGCTACTAGAAGGCCTAATAGTATCAATGGGTGGTCCAAATGGTCCAGGTGATATCTCTCTCTCTGCCACTGGAGACTATCCATCATATGTTTCCAACACATTCCTCAATGAATCGGAATTCCTTGGAGGAGCAACACCAAACATACTTGTCAATCTTCAGACAGCTATGAATGGC